>JAUSHF010000013.1 GCA_030648705.1 bacterium | reverse complement strand
GAAGATTTAAAATCAAATTCACCTTACAATACTTATAAAAACAAAGGGTTACCACCGACACCTATTAGTAATCCCGGTTACGACTCTCTCTTAGCGGTTCTTACTCCAGAAAGTTCACCATTTTGGTTCTATTTATCTGACAAAGACCATATTATTCATTACGCAAAGACTTTAGAAGAACACACTGCAAATAGATTAAAATACTTAAATAAATAAAATAGCAAAATTGTGTCAACACTTTATTCGTGGTATAAAATTAGGGTGGTAAAAATACCAAAAAACAAAGGGAAAAAAGTGTTTGTGGGTATGTCTGGCGGAGTAGACAGTTCTGTTTCCGCTTGTCTATTAAAGGAAGCTGGTTATGATGTCACCTGTGTTTTTATAAAAGTCTGGCAACCAGATTGGACTCCATGTACTTGGAAAGAAGAAAGATTAGAAGCTATGCGTGCATCTGCACATATCGGAATACCTTTTTTAACCCTAGATTTAGAAAAAGAATACAAAAAAGACGTCGCAGACTATATGATAGCTGAATATAGAGCAGGTAGGACTCCAAATCCTGATGTAATGTGCAATAAATACGTTAAATTCGGCGGTTTTCTAAATTTTGCTCTCGAAAACGGCGCTGATTACATAGCGACAGGCCATTATGCGCAAATCTCCAAAAAAGAAAACCGAAAAATTGAAAAAAAAGATGCTAAAAATAAAGACAATAAAAATATCTTTGAATTAGTGGCTGGTAAAGATACTGAAAAAGACCAAAGCTATTTTATATGGACTTTAAATAAAAAGGAATTATCACATACACTTTTTCCAGTTGGTCATTTGCTTAAATCAGAAGTCAGAAAATTAGCAAAGAAATTCGGACTTCCGAATGCATTAAAAAAAGACAGTCAAGGAATATGTTTTCTCGGCAAATTAAACATGAAAGAATTCCTGAATCATTATATAGAGAATAAAAAGGGAGATGTATTAAATGAGAAAGGAAAAAAAATCGGATATCATGACGGTGCTTGGAAATTTACTTTAGGTGAGAGACATGGCTTTAATGTTATCGATAAATCAGATCACGATGCACCATATTATGTCTCTAAAAAAGACATCGTAAATAATACTTTAACCGTTTCGAATAAATCAGATAAAGGCTTATTGTCGGAAGCGAAGACGAAAGTAGAAATTAAAGACGTTAATTGGTGCTCTGGTGAATTACCAAATACTAAGGATGAAATAGGGAAGGATAAAATATTCTTTGCACGTTCTAGATATAGAGAAAAGCTTGAGAGAGTCCATATAAATTTGTCAAAAAACTCTGAAAACCCCATAAACCCCGTGGAAATCGAATTTTTAAATCCACAAAATACACTTTCTTCTGGTCAGTCTATAGTCATATATTCGGGGGAGAAATCCGATGCGATTTACACTGACATGATTTGCCTTGGAGGAGGCATTATAATTTGATATAATTTCTAAATGCATCATATTAATGTTATAAAAGCGAACGGAAGAATTGAATCTTTCAATCCTTCGAAGTTAATGACTTCTCTAATGAATGCTGGGACGAGTGAAGAAGATTCAAAGAGAATATTAGAAGAAGTACTTCAAGAAGTAGAAGGTCAGACATTACCCACAAATAAAATATACAAGAAGGCTTTTCACCATCTAAATGAAGTAGCTCATCATGCATCTATTAGATATTCTATGCGTAGAGCTCTCATAGAACTCGGACCAGACGGCTTTGCTTTTGAAAAATTCTTCGCTGAAATCTTAAAAAGAAAAGGATATGAGACAATGGTAGACCAGTTAATCTATGGAAAATGTGTTCCTCATGAATTAGATGTTGTGGCTTGGAAAAAAAGTGGTGAATTAGTGATGGTAGAATCAAAATTTCATAATGAATTCGGTTTTAAAACAGATTTAAAAGTAGTTCTTTATGTGAACGCCCGTTTCCAAGACCTTTCATTTAATGAATATAGTTATGGTGGTATGAAAATGAAAATGACATCAGGATGGCTCGTTACAAATACTAAATTCACAGAACGTGCTATCACTTATGCTCTTTGCACTAATATGAATCTAGTGGGCTGGAATTATCCTAAGGAGAATAATCTCCAAACTATGATCGAAGAATCGGGTCTTCGACCTATCACAAACCTTAGAACTTTATCAGGTTCAGAAATTAAAGAATTTATAAAAGCCGGAATAGTAACCTGTAATGATACAAATTCTTTTGATCCGATATTAAGATATTTAGGAATTAGCACTTCTCGCATCGAAGAAATCAAAAAAGAAGCCGAAAAAGTTTGCTCTTATAAATTAGTAGAGATGGAATAACAGAAATTTTACGAAAAATAGTCTACTTTATAAAGTGTGATAATATTACTTTTATGAAAAAAACAGAAAAGAAAATTAAGTGGAATTTGAAGCAACTATATAAAGACTCGAAGGATCCTCAAATAGAGATGGATATTCGTGCGGTGGAAATGGCGTATGATAACTTCATCATGAAATATAAAGATAAGGATGATTATTTGAAGGATGAAAACGCTCTCCAGAACGCCATGAAGGATTATGAGAATATGTATAAAGATTTGTGTATAGCTAAACCGTATCTTTATTTTGCATATAGAAAAGATTTAAACAGTAAAGATGCTGATGCGGAGGCAAAAATGAATTTAATCGCTGAACGCTTTACGAAGAATGAGAACCGACTAATATTTTTTACAAATAAATTAGCAAAGCTTAGTGTCGAGAATAAAGAAAAGTTTTTAAAAAGTGAAATTCTTAAACCTTATCATTATTATCTAAAAGTATTGTTTCAACATGGAGATTATATGCTTAGCGAACCGGAAGAAAAAATCCTAAATCTGAAAGCTCAGCCATCTCATGCATTATGGGTTCAAGGATTAGAAAAAGTAGCCAGCCGTCTAACCGTGAAGTGGAAAGGGAAGGATTTACCTATATCTGAAGCTGTATCAATGATATCCTCTTTACCTACTAAAGATAGATATAAATTAGACGCAGAAGTTATTAAAGTTATAAAAAATGTTTCTGATTTTGCGGAAAGCGAAGTTAATGCAGTAGTAATAGATAAAAAAATCGAAGATGATTTGAGAGGATTTAAAAAAGCATATTCTGGAACGGTTATAGGTTATCAAAATGAAGAAGAAACTGTAGAGAATTTAATAAAAACTGTATCCGATAATTACAAAATCGCGCACAGATTCTATACATTAAAAGCAAAACTTCTAGGTTTAAATAAATTAAAATATTGTGACCGTGCAGCGCCAGTCGGGAAGACTTCTACTCAGATAAAATTCAAAGAAGCTGTAGATATAATCAGAAAAGCTTTTGCAAAGTTTAATCCGACATACAGTGATACTTTTGATTATTTTATTAAAAATAAACAAATAGATGTGTATCCGGAAATAGGTAAGACCGGTGGTGCTTACTGCTCTAGTGCTCAAAATATGCCAACATTCGTGCTACTTAACTATACTAATAGACTAAGAGATGTTACTACAATGGCTCACGAGATGGGTCACGCTATACACGCCAAATTATCATTCGAAAATCAGCCTACTTTATACAGAGACCACACTATATCTACAGCAGAAGTAGCTAGTACATTATTTGAAAATTTTGTCTTCGATGAAATCTTACCGACCTTACCAAGGAAAGAGCAAATAGTAATGCTTCATGACAAAATTAATGATGAAAT
>JAUSHF010000005.1 GCA_030648705.1 bacterium | reverse complement strand
ATTTAGAATTACCCAGACAGATGAAAAGATAAACAAAGAAAAAGTTAAAGGACAAGAAAAATCTGAAAAAACACATAATGAAGTTGGTAAAAAAGTCAGAAAAGCTATAAAAGATATCGGCGGAGAAATGCCTGAAAATTTGCCTATAGAAAAGAACATTAAACACCTAAAGAATGATATCAAAAGATTAAAATAAGTTTTTATTTTACTTCTTACAGATATATACAAAAGCCGGTGGCAAATTAAACGGTGTAAATTTAATTTTTATATCCTTATAATGCTTTTTAAGCGTCTTTAAACTCAGAACTGAATATTGATATTGAATATAGAAGCCATCATCTTTAAGATATTCATTTAGGGTCTTTAATAAAATATCAATCTTTTTATTATTTATTTGTGCTAAAGGCAAACTAGAAACGATATAATCGATTTTTTTAATATTAAATTTATCCAGATGATTTTTAACATTTAAGACATCATCATTTATTACAAAAGTATTTTTCCTATCAATATTTGAAAGTTTAATAATATCAGGGTTTATTTCAAAAGAAATTATTTTACACGAGTCATTAACCCTTTTTCCGATCTCTTTAGTGACACATCCTTCACCTGCGCCAAGCTCTAATATATATTTAGAATCTTTGCTAATAGGCGAGACTAATTTATTAATTAAAAAACGCTGACTGGGAATAAAATTACCAACCTCTCTAAAATTCTTTATTGCTAATATAAAATATGAGAAGTTTTTCATAAATTAGTAAATTTTAATGAAATGTGACAGGAAGAATTGACACTTTCTTTTCTTTAATATACTGTCGTCCAGTTTTTATTCTATACAGCAGTTTATGGCATGACGAACAGCATCTCCAAGTTTACCGAATACACCTTTTTTCTCCACATCTTTTTTGTTCAAAGCGCCATCAGGAATCTTTTTTACATCACCAATATTCACGAGCTTCATATTAATACCCCAGAATAATGAATATAGATCATAAGATTTATCGAACATTTCTTTTGCCTCATCTTTTTTACCCATAGACATTGCTTTAGTGCCCACTTCCATTAGACGATATGAAGCGGCGAGTAAGTGTTTAGAAATACACCAAACTTCACCCTCATATTCTTTAATAATTTTTTTGAGCAAATCTTTACGCATATTTCGAACTTCATTTAATAGATCAAAATATTCTGGCTTACCAGTCTTCTCGGCAGTGAAAAAGAAATGCTCTTCTATACTAACTAAATTCATAATAGCAATAGACAAATCCTGATCCGAAGATAAATCCATTTTGTCTTGCTTTTTCATTTCATCGACTTTTTTTACAAATTCATCGATATTTTTAAAAGGTGTATTTGAATTATTATTTTCGTTCATATTATTTTTCTTAATTTTTAAATTTCGCTATTCTTTTTTAATAATTATTTTGTTATAAAATAAAAAACAATACTTAAAATTATTAATGATACTAAAGGAAGCACGACTTTTTCAAAAGGGAAATGTGCGTGTCCACCATTTTTCATTTTCATCCAGTCATATAGTCTCTCTGTACCATAGAAAGCGAATCCACCAAGAATAATTCCTAGAAGTAGTCTATTCATACCCCATATAACGTTTAATGGATGCCAAATTCCTTTAAGAAAGTAGAGAGGAACTATAGTAATCAGTATGTATCCGAGTAAGATGGCTATTCCCCTTCCTTTGAAATTATAATTCTTCTTTATCATCCAGTTAATGGTCCACATTGTCATAGATACTACTACAGCGCCGATCCATAGACCAGAGACAGTGTCATCGATTCCAAGTTCTCTAGTAAATCCTAATCCGACACCGACTGCTAATGTACAAACAGGACAAACTGCGAAAGTTAAAGATTTGGGAATTAATAAACCTAGAAAACTACCTATTAAAGAAAACGACAATATCTTCCTTGTACTTTTTTTCATTGTTGATTTTTTGTTATTTTTAAGTATTATATCATACATGGGAGATTTTGCAGAAGTAATGAGTGAAATAATTAGTGATATTGGATCCGGCTTTGCGGTGATGGGTGTTATGCTTTTGAAATTTCTAACTTTATTTGTTTGGGCTTTTACAGGAGTCTTCGTACTATTTTGTGTATTCGTGGCAAATGTCTTCTATCCTATGTGGACTGATTGGGCAGAAAAACTAAAAAAATAAAAAGCTTTCTCATAAAGTGGAGTACTTTTTATATTTTTATACTTCTTTAGATAAATGTTATAATATCCGAATGGATAAATTAGCAAGCTATTTTAAAAGACCTGCTGGCAGAATACAGTCTTATAAAATAGGCTTTTTTTTAGCGCTAAGAGATATTAAAAAAGCAAATAAATGGACAACACTGCTAATAATAGCGGTTATGGTTTTGACCTTTTTAAATATGATAGTGTTAAACGGAATACTTGTCGGACTTATTGAAGGTTCTATTACAGCACACAAAGAACGCATGGCGGGAGATGTGGTGATTTCTACTTTGACCGATAAGACTGATATTACTAAGAGTCAGGAAATTATTAACTTCATTGAATCTTTAAAAGAAGTTAAGGCATATACTCCTAGGTATACCGAGAGTGGTAAATTAACTGCTAATTATGAGAGAAGAACAAAGGAAACAGATCATGTGGATAAATCTGGAGGTACTGTGTATGGGATAGATTTAGAAAAAGAAAATGAAGTTACTGGCATTTCTAAATATCTAGCAGAGGGAGAGTTTATAGGTCCAGATGATCATGATAAAGTAGTCCTCGGTGCAAATTTACTTTCTAAATATCTGGATATAGAATCACCAGAATTGCAGGTGTTAAGAAATGTGGAGACAGGCTCAAAGATTAAAATAACTGTGGCAGGAATTACTAAAGAAGTTACGGTTAAGGGTGTTATCAAATCTAAAGTAGATTTCGATCAGGGTATTATTATGCTCGATTCAGATTTAAAGAAAATAGCAAACAGATCAAATAATAATGTAAATAGTATTATTTTACGTTTGAATGACGGAGTTTCTCCAGAATATATTAAGAGTTTACTTTTGAATCAGGGTTACGCTGAATACGCGAGGATACAGACTTTCGAAGAGGCTTTGCCTAAATTTTTACTCGATTTAAAAATGACATTTAGTCTTCTTGGAAATTTGATCGGTACTATCGGCATCGCTGTGGCAGCCATTACTATTTTTATCATAATATTCGTTAATGCTATCACTCGTAGGAAATACATCGGTATTATGAAAGGAATAGGAGTTAGAAAGGAAGCGATAGAACTGTCGTATATTTTTCAATCACTATTCTATGCTGTAGTCGGTATTATATTAGGATCACTCATAGTATTTCTACTACTTCAGCCATATTTCTTCAGTCATCCGATTAACTTCCCATTCAGTGACGGAATATTAGTAGCGACACCGGTCGGAACTATCATTCGCGCTATTATTCTCCTCGTCGCTACATTAATCGCGGGATATATACCAGCACGAATAGTGGTGAAGCAGAATACATTAGATGCGATACTTGGAAGATAATATATAAAAAGTGAAAGAATTAAAATAATGAATGTCAGACGATAAAATATTACGAAAATGATAAAAGCAAAACAAATAGTTAAAAAATTTGAAAGCGGAACGAATGTGCTTTTTGCTGTTAATCATGTGGACTTGATAGTTCCTAAAGGACAATTCATAACTATTACAGGAAGATCTGGTTCGGGTAAATCTACTTTACTTTATCAATTAGGTTTACTAGATAAACCTACTAGTGGTGATATAGAGCTTGCGGGACGTGATGTGATAAATATGAGTGAGGACGAGAGAACTTTTTACCGACTTTCTAAACTCGGTTATGTTTTTCAGGATTATGCTATTTTGCCGTCACTAACTGCTTTAGAGAATGTTCTCTTGCCTTTACTAATGCTAGGTTTACCTGATGCTGATGCTAGACGAATGGCTACTGATGCTATGGTAAGAGTAGGTCTCGAAGATAAACTAATTAATTATCCCTCACAGCTTTCTGGAGGCCAGCAACAGAGAGTAGCAATAGCACGCGCCATCGCTCACGATCCAGAAATTCTATTTGCTGATGAACCTACTGCGAACCTTGATACTGAAACATCAGATATGATTCTAGAATTATTTTTAAAGCTTCATAAAGAAGGGCAGACTATAGTGATGGTGACTCATGAGAAGGATTACGCTGAAAAGGCAGATCGAATCATAGAGCTCGCAGATGGAAAAATAGTTCGAGACGAAACTTTACGTAGAAATTAAATTATTTTAAAACAATTATTTTAAAACAATTTTAAAACATAGACATACGCGTCATGAATGATAAAATACTATTGTGATAGATAAAAACCACAAAGAGGCGGCGCCTACTATTTTTATAATTTTCGGAATTACTGGCGATTTGGCTGGAAGGAAACTTTTACCTGCACTTTTGGCGCTTTATTCCAGAAGAATGCTTCCGAAGGAATTTTCTATTATTGGAATATCACGAAGAATTTGGACGAGAGAAGACTTCAGACAGTTCATCAGAGAGCATATTAAGATTCGTCCGGGGCAGTATAAAGAAGAAGATGTTAAACATTTCATAGACCATATAGAATACGAGCAGGGTTTATTCGATAGTGCTTTACTTTATGAAAGTTTGAAATCTAGAATTGCGAATATAGAAAATAGATTTAAGAGATGTTGTAATAAACTTTTTCATTTATCAGTTCCATCTAATCATTGTGAACCAATACTTAAAAATTTGTCAGAATTAAAGCTCCACGAAGAATGTTCTGACGAACTTGGCTGGACTCGTGTGCTTGTGGAGAAACCATTTGGAAATGATATAGATACTGCTATTCGTCTGGACAAGCTTCTAGCATCTCTTTTTAGAGAAGAGCAAATTTTTAGAATAGATCATTATCTGGCAAAAGAAGCTCTGCAAAATATTTTAACTTTTCGTTTTGCTAATTCTTTATTCGAACCACTTTGGAATCATAATTTTATAGACAGAGTTCATATACGTTTATTAGAGAAAAATGATGTTAGCGGAAGAGCTACTTTCTATGATAGTGTCGGTGCACTTAAAGATGTGGGGCAAAATCATCTTCTTCAAATGTTAGCTTTGACAGCAATGGAAGAGCCTAATGACTTTAATCCAGAAAATATTCGCAAAGAGAGAGCTAGAGTATTGAAAAATTTAGAACCTTTTCCAACGAGGAATCTTAAGGAGGCAGTAGTGAGGGCACAGTATAAAGGTTATGAAAATGAAAAAGGCGTCGCTCCAGCTAGTCAGACTGAAACATACTTTTTACTCAAAACTTTCATAAATAATCAACGATGGGCGAATGTTCCTTTTTTCTTAGAGAGTGGTAGGGCACTTAAAGAGGCAAAGACTGAGATTTGTATATATTTTAAAGATCAAAATACTTCTTCGAAGAAATCAGAGAAAAGGGAAAATGTTCTCGTCTTCAGAATACAGCCTGATGAAGGTATTAAGATTCGTTTCTGGGTAAAGACACCCGGCTTTCCGATGCTTATAGAACCAAAAACTTTATCATTTAAATATTCTGATATTGGCACAGAAGACGCCATACCCGATGCTTATGAAAAGCTTATTCATGATGCTATTTGGGGAGATCAAACATTATTCGCAAGCACTGATGAAGTAATTTACGCATGGAAATACATCACACCTATTATTCGCTCATGGGGCACCGTAACTTTACTCGAATATCCCAAAGGAAGCATGGGTCCTATCGAGTAGCACGAACAAATCACAAAAAATAAAAGGGGTCTTTGAGCGGTTAGCGGAGCGCTTTAGCGAAGAGACCCCTTTTATTTTTTGTGATTTGCCCTATTACTTGATATAATTAATGTATTAATAGCTAAATAAAAAAACATATGAACATCGCTATAAAATACACGAACATTACCTCTACAGACAGTATTAAGGATTATATAGAAAGCCGTTTAGCTTTTCTTTCAAAATTTATTTCTAATGAAGACACGATTTGTCATGTGGAAGTAGGTCGAACGACAGATCATCATAAACAAGGAGATATTTTTAAAGCGGAAGTCCGTGTAATGGTTCATGGAAAAGAATTTTATGTTACTTCAGAGAAGGTGGATTTATATTCTGCAATAGATGATGTTAAGAATGTACTTACAAGGGATATAGTTTCTTCTAAAGAAAAGCACAGTACCTTTATTAGAAGAAGTGGCGCTAAAGTTAAGAATCTTATTAAAGGTTTATTTAATAAAGGTGAACAAATTTAATTAAAAAATAATTTTAAATATATGTTTCAATTAAAGTCACAAGTTAGTACTCCAATAGCAATGTCGATGATTGTTTTCTTGTCTGCATTGACTATTATCTATTATGTTAATCATAATGTAGCAGATAAATACAGTAATTTATATGATTACGGTGATGATTTAGTAGTGACTAGATACAATAAAAAACCTGTGAATAAAGTAAAGGTTAATAAAGCAAGTACTGTGGATGCTAATTCTTTAAATTCCAGTGATCAAACTCTTCCTTCGTCATCTGAGACCGCCCCTCAATAGTAACTTTCAATATTAAAAACTCTCCGTTTTTAAAGTCCGCTTCGTTTATGATGACGCGGATTTTTTTATCTCCTTTTTCAATGAAAAAGTATACGGAAGGCCAGCCTTTATATGCACAATACTTTAAATAGTTTTTATATGGATCATCGGCTAGATTTATGAAGCCGTCTTCTTTAGTGATTTTCTTTGTGAATACAGCTTTGTCGTGTTCTTGGATTTTTTCTTTGATTTTTCCAGATTCAATATTTGGAATTAGATCTATTAGCATTTTGCCTCCGATTTTTCCTAAATCACTTTTTAATTCGTCGAGAGTGACTGGCCACTTTGCGGGTGTAAAATTTTCCTGTGCGAGTATGGGACCATGATCCATTTCTTTGTCCATTTTTATAATAGTCACACCAATATTCTTCTCATCGTTTAATATCATAGACTGAATAGGAGATGGTCCTCGGTATAGAGGAAGTAGAGATGGGTGAACGTTTATGGATTTGAATTTTGGTAATTCTAATATTCTGTCTGGAATTATTTTTCCATAAGAGGCAACTATGAAAAGGTCAAAATTAAATTTTTGAATATCGGCTATGAATTCATCATTTAACTTTGGCGGAGTTAATACTGGAATTTTGTGGTTTATGGCCCATTCTTTAACTGGAGTAGGTGTCAGTATCATCTTTCTACCTTGGGGTTTATCTGGTGCTGTGATAATGACTTCTGGTACAATACCAGAAGTAAAAAGTTCGTCTAGGACGTGTATAGAGAATTTAGAGGTGCCGAAATACGCTATTTTCATGTGTTTATTTGATTAAATATTCTTCAGAGTAAATTATAACAGACTTTCAGGATCTACGCGTATTTCGGCCGACAGTGGCAATCCTTTAATTTTTTCTAATAGAGAAATATAATTATCGATTTCCCGTACGTTGTTTCCATCGTTTGTATTTTTATTTTTCATCTTTTTGTCCGAAAGCCATTTTTCCCGAGGGATTTTTAATAATCCGTGCAGAATAAATTCGCCATTTACAGTGTGAGTGAAAGAAGGAAATATATCTATATGTTCTGGTTCGAGAGCTTTTTGTACCATTTCCATTTCACTTACAATATTTTCTTTTTTCCCACGAAGAGTAATCTTAATTAGAATACTGAATGGTGGATAATCTGTAATTTTTCTGTTTTCTAATTCTGTTTTGTAAAATTCTAAAATATTTCCTTTTGCCCCATATTCGAATATTGGCAGATCATTTTGTCTGGTCTGTATGACCATCGCTTTATAGGTCTTTGCTCTTAGAGATACTATATTATAAAAAAGTTTCTCATGAATTCTGAAATCGGGAAGTGATAGGAGTGAATCTAGTGAGACGATGGCTGAATTCTCTACTTTCTCATGAATGTATTGGAGAGCCATTTCTGTGCCTAGAAGTATGGAGCCGGGGGACTTCAGGAATAGCTCTATACTCTCGTGTGCCTTCTTATCTGTCGGGCAGGATTCTTTGTCTATTTTTATAATCTTTAAATCAGGATATTTTCCTAAGAGATTCTTATGAACAAAATCTATACCGATACCTAATGTTTTTAAATTCCAACTTCCGCATTTTTCGCAAGTTTCGAGTGCACTTCTTCTCTCTCCGCAGTGACGACACATGAAGAAGTTCTTCTCGGGATTTGTGAGGGAAGGGTAAAGGACTACTGGTGCGCTACAGTTCTTACAAAGAACGACATTTTGGCAGTCGCTACAGATAGTCTGAGGAGCGAGACCCTTTCGGCCAACGAGCATTATCATGCGCTCATTTTCTTCTTTGTTTTTCAAGACTAAAGATAGGAGAGCTGGGCTAAAGATTTGGAATATTTTTTTCTCTTTTTCGGTTCTCTTATAAATTTCTTCTAAAGTGATGGAGTCTTTTCTTTCTAAATTTCCTTCGGCTGAATTTCCTGTGTTCTTATCTTTCTTCGTAGACATATCTACTATATGAACATTCGCTGTGGTGAGTGTACGCCACTTTAATGGTTCGCCCTTCTGGAATTCATTTATACTTTCTCTATATAGGAGTTCGGTAGGTAATACTAAATCACCGAGTATTAAATTAATATTTAATTCTTTGGCAAAGTATTCGGCGAATATTCTGATGTCGGCGTATGGACGATAGGAAGATTTATAATATCTCGAAGAAGCTTGCTCTATGATGAGGGTAGAAACGTCGTTACGAGTGAGGAATAAATATGATGGAGTGGTGATGATTAAGAGTGGATGCTTTTCACTTTCGATTTTTTCTAGCGATTTTGCAAGATCTTTTTTCGAAAGGGAATTATGAAGGATTATAGTGTAATCTTCGATTCCTTTATTTAACACTGTTTTTATATGATTCACATACTCTATAGTCGGTGCAAGTATTACTACTGAAGATTTGCGAGCGAATTCTTGGCGTATGGTACTGCGGTAGCTGGCATAGCGGTCCTCGTCGTCTCCTTGAATAGCGATCTTTTCTTTTTTATCTGTTTGTTGTCCTGTTTTTACTTTTGCGACGGATCTATCGTAATTTATTTTTACTTTTTGAATATCAGGGAGGGAGGTGATCGGTAATAATGAGAAGAGTAAGCTACCTGTTTTTGAGGCAAAGAAGTCGGCGGATTTTTCAGAAGCTTTAACGAATTCTTTAGAGAGGAAATCAGCCTTTTCTATTTTATCAATTTTCTTTATTTGATAGTCAGCTTTTTTTAATTCCGACTTTAATTCAGCTACGGAGGTCGCTGATACTGTAATGGCAAAAATATTCTTACCACGTATAGAAATACGTACTAGGGCGCCAGGCTCTATCTCAGTGTTTGTGAAATATGAAAGGGTCTCTATTCCGATTCCACGGCGTATCGGTATCACTTCTATAACCCACATAATAAGGTCATTATATCACACATTAAATCACCTAAAAACACCGCACCGCCCATGCCGATTTTCACTGTCAATTATGTTCACTAGCCTGAATATAATTGCCTTAACAAGTATTTAGAATTTTATGTAAACTATTAGAATAAATTAGTATTTTGAGTCTGTTTTTCGGCTATACATCCACCAACCGATCAGTGCAAGCACTATAATGATAAGTACCATCCACAACCAAGCATAGCTTGGAGAACCTGATTCGGCCACGGCTGCTATTTGAGTATTTGATACAGGCTGTACCACCTCCTGCTGCGTAAGTGGGGTATTTGTCGCTTCCTGAACGACTGATTGTGTTGATGTCGCTACGGCTGGATATTTTTGATAATTTGGTTCTATCCCCGTGGCTCCGGCTCGTTGAGCAGCCTCTTGAGTTGGAAATGTTTGGATATCGCCATTAACATAACCTATAAATCCGTTGCTTGTTTGTGGTGCAGTTGATTTTGGTTTAGGTGTAAGTGTAGGTGTTGTTTTTGGTTTCGGAACAGCATTGATCGTGTAGTTTCCGCTCATTGATGCCGAACCGACTGATACTCCCTCACCTACGATATCAACACCTGTGGAGTTAATAGAGGCCGCACCAACGCTTTCTGATCTAACTGAGGTCGTTAGTAATACTTTATCTGCTATGGTGCCATTTGGTATACCGATCAAGAAATGAGGGTTTGAACATGTTGGAGCAGACTGAGCCATAAGACCATCTGCTACGGTTATACTTTGGCAAGATAAGTTATTAAAAACTAATGTGCCTTCAACTGCAAAAACCTTGTTGCCCGAAACATTAACTCCCACTGACACATTGAAAGTATCCCCGACTACTTTAGTAAGACTTGCTGGAGAAACATACAAAGAAGCTCCTGCAGCAATTGCTGTACCAACAATACCGATGACCGATAAGAAAATAATCGCTGATAATATAATTTTTGTTTTAGTGTTTTTCATATTTTTATTTTTATAATCCCCAATTCGACATTAATAAAGCGAAATCATATTTATCAACTTTGCTATCACCATTAAAATCAGAGGTATTTATTCCCGCCTTACCCCAATTAGCCATCATTAACGAGAAATCATATTTATCAACCTTACCATCTTTATTAGCATCTCCCTTTTTAACAACTGGCGTTCTATTTCCTCCACCCCCTCCACCTCCGCCACCAGATGGCGCAGATGCTGTCGTAACAGTTTGTTCCGACCCTACCACTTCAGGAGACCCATGCGATACCGTACGGAAAAAATATTGAGTTCCCGAAGAAAGTCCACCTACCGCAACTGAATGACTAGTTATAAGTGCTACGTTTTCAGTTGTTGAATTTGCATATCCATAATTTACTGGTCCGGCTTCAGTTGTTGAAGCATTATTATGCGATATGGTATCCCAAATCACCCGACTCGTTGCTGGATGCGTAGTTGTCCATGTGATAGTCACACTATTCGTACTTGGAGTCTCATTGCTCTCACCAGAAATCCCTACAATTATTTGTGTAGAAAATACAGCAACTGTGCTATTTAATGTAGTGACCGCGGCATCTACAACTGATTGAGCTTCGGACGAGGTAATGAGTGATGCGGTATTTATGGCAGTCTGAAGAATTGCTTTTGAACCAACGGCATATTCGCCCGGTGAAGTGCCTTCGTTAGCTCCGTTATGCAATGACTGTGCTGAAGTTATGACAGC
>JAUSHF010000002.1 GCA_030648705.1 bacterium | reverse complement strand
GCCTCTAATCTATAGGTCGCTTGGTCTACATCAGAAAGCTCCCCCCAAATTTTATCAACTGACAGAGCTAACCAAATTGCCACTGCCAGTACATCCTTCTCCTCGTGGACTATGTATTTACCAGTTGTGTCCATTAGTCCTCCTTACTGATTAACTTGATGATATGGTCAGCCAGCGTCTCCGCGATATGAGGGGGCAGGTAAGCTGCTATGTTCGTAACTATCGACTCCCTTGCATCCTCTACCGACTTCCGGTCGGCTGCAAGCTGAGTATTGAGAATAGCTTGAACTGCCAGCAAAGACAGTCTAGGAGATGTGAATCTTTGAGCTTCTTCTATGGGTATTCTCTTCATTTTCTACCTCCTTAACCCGGGTAAACTTTCTTTTTAGGGCAAGTCACCCTGTTAATATTTTGGAGTAACCCTTCTTTGCAGGTAATCCGCCTCTTTGTTATATTCACTTTGCTACAAGCATTACAGCAACCATTAATCATAGTTCCTCCGGTTAATCCAGATAAAGAGAGGCTGGTTGACTGCCATTTAACGAGCCACGCTGCCAGATAGAAGTGAGCATCCTCTTGTTCTCAATGCTCCTGGTCATCGGTCTCCACCTCTTCCTACCCTATGATACTGGGACTGGCTAGACCTACACAATTATGGTGATTCTTCCACCACCAGTCCCAGTTACCACCAAGACCCTCGCCTACAATGGTCACTCCACCATCGGCTTCTTAGGCACACCCAAAGCAGTCAGCTACCATCAACTTACCGCTTCAATCCTTTTCCAGGATTCCCTCGGCGAGGTCTTGTTCTGCCAGCTACTCTCCAGCTAGAATTGGTTACTAGACCTGTTCATAGACGGGCAGTTCGGGATGCTCTCAAGAGACGTTCAACGACTCCATCTGAGTTTATTCCCCCGGTTTTGCTGGCTTATTTTCACCTCTGCTTCCTCTAGAGCAAGCTAGCACAGAGTAACCAGCAACTCAACTCTATTCTATTACCTTTCGGTCTTCTCCTTAATTTATGTTTGGCGCTCTGTAGGAGAATCGAACTCCTTCCTTTTCCTCGACAGGGAAATATGCGAACCATTACACTGACAAAGCATATTTATATTTATATTATACTAGTTAAAAAGGTCACCTTTAATTTTAATAAATTAGCTAGAAATTTTAATTTTTCTTCACCTGAATATTCTCTACACCATGAGTGTTTCTGAATACATTGCATGCAACAAGTAGTAATACATTTATTATCTTCATGAGTATAATTACAAGTTATAATATTTGTTTTTATATCTAAATCCGCGTCAAATGAACCAGTACAAAGTCCTAATACTCCACAATTAATACGCATTATATTTTCCTTTGGCTCCAGACCCAGGATTCGAACCCGACTAATACAATCCAAACCGTAAGTCCTACCAATAGACGAGTCTGGAATTTTTGTGAAATTAATCTATTTTAGCCTCTATATTTCCAAAGCAATCTTTAAAATACGCAGCATAATTTAAAGGTTTATTTACAAAATTAGATAATCTATTGCAACATCTATCTTTTCCTAATACCACCATTGAATCAAATAAATCTGGGCCTAAAAATGAATATGTCATAATATATCTAATTAATAATGAGAAATCTCTTTTATCCTCATCTAAATAAATACAAGCATTATTAAATACATTATAAATATTTACTTTGTCCCAATCCTTTAATATACTTAATTTATACCAAAAATAATCTGCACTACCTGAGGCCCCTAATACATCATATATAACATATGAAAATGTTATTAAATTTTTCTTTTTCATATCATTAAATAATGTTTTCATTTAATTCTTTTTTATATCCTTAAAATATATTTTTGCTAAGTATATTATAATAGTTAAAAACACTATTTAACTTTGATTCTAAATGTGATAAAATGGATTTTATCAGGTGCTTCCTCCTAATAATATATCTGTCCGACGCGGACAGCTAATACTAAAATTAATCTATTATATTTATGTTTACATAAATTTAATCTAATAGCTAATTAGTATTCGTAAACTCATACTAATTAGCTGCGCTTAAAGCGCAATTCCTAAAGATAAAAATAATCATTTACACTTTGTAAATTTAATAATACCCGACACTTATGTCGAATATATTTATTGCCTCCTTTTTATATCTTGATATATCTATTATAATAGTTAAAAGCTCAAAGAATTACTTTTCTAATATACATAACTCTATAGGTTTATCATCTCTAACTCTCACAAATCTAGGAAATACAATTCCACCTTGATTGCCTATCTCTTGACCTTTGATTTCTACAACCTTACCTATAAACTGATTTCTATTATTAGAAAATACTTTACGCTGTTCATCAACCATTCCAGCGGCTTTACCAGCATATTCAACCTTTCCATTATTATAAAATCCGTATTGAAGAGCTCCAATTAATCCTGTATATTTACCTTTACCCTCGGTAAAACCGGTTATAATAACATCCCAAGATTTGATTTTCTTAACCTTATAAACATCTTTGTTAGTACCCATTAAGTCTTTTATTACCACACCTTCAGCGCCGGAAGCAATAAGCTCTTCAAAATATTGCTTTTTATTTTTAGTGACAAGAAATTCTAATTTAAGACAGTTTGTATATTTTAATAATATAGAAAACCATTGACCTACAAGTTGATGACGCCGAGCAAAGGGTAAATTTTCTATATTAAGTCCATATAATTCAATAACATCAAATAATACAAATTGGGCCTCACCATGAGTTTTCTGCCGAGCAATCGCTGTCTCAGGAAGAGATCCAAATATTGATTTAGCATCTTCAACTTTATCTGTCGAGGCAATACCTTCAGAATGTAAAACAATATCAATATCTTCCGGAAATTTACAAGTTGTCAAACAAGGTACATTTTTAGAATGATCTGCTCCAGACCGGGTTGAATGAACAGTGGCCTTTCCATTCTTAATAGTGATAGTTTCTGAAAAGCCGTTCCATTTTTTAGTGGCTACTAAATTATGATTATTTTCAATATAATCTAATTCTGATATTTCTTTAGCTTTCAAGTTCCTTCTCCTTATTTTAGTCGTTTGTTTATAGCGGCTAACGATACTTGACTTGGGCAAATACCAGTTTCCTCTATATGGGCGTGATGAATGATGTTGTAAGTCTCTTTAGTTATCCCAAAGTGTTGGAGATTGTAGTTGTCATTGTCACTAATCCAACACGCCGAGCGGGATTGGAACGCTTGATACTGCTTTTTAGTGATTTTCATTTTCCTCGCCTCCTAAATTTGAATTTATGGCATACCTATTTTAGTCTAGCGTCCCCTTAAGCTTGCTATATTTACTAATAAGATTTTCTGTTTATTAAGGTTCATATAATATTATAATAGTTTAAAAACCTATGTCTATAGAAGTGAGTTTGACTTTTTTAATTTGAGTAGTTTACTGATAAACTTTAATTTCTCTTCTCCAGAATATTTTATACACTCTATATTAGGGTTTATACACTGTATACAACAGGCACTACAAACAGAACCAATAGGACATGTTAAAATATTAGTTCTTATATTTAAATCAGCCTCCTCATTAACACGACATAAGCCTAATTCATTGCAATTAATTTTCATTTTATTCTCTTTGATAACTTAGCTATAAATTTTAATTTATTTTCAACAGATTCTTCCCCACAATTTACTGAAGGTTTATCACACATCATACAGCATGCTAATACCTTAAGATTTGCCGGGCATTTTAAAAGACAAATTAATATTTTACTATCTGTATCATAGTAAGCGCTATGACTAGTTTTACAACGTGTTCGTAGTCCAATACAATCAATTTCAATCTTCATATTTTTAATAGTTCACATATAAATTTAAGTTTCTCTTCAGCGGTAGGAATAGTACAATACATTCTAGGATTTGAACATTGATAACAACACCTTTTACAAATATGTTCTCTACAAGTTATTTCTTTTGTAGTTGTATTAAGATTACCAACACATGCGTCTTCACCACACAAATTATTTGGAAGTTTGGATATTATTATAGGTATAATCATGTTTATTTAATCCACTCATAGTTTTTATTTTAAAGGCTATAAACTTAATTCTATTATTATCAAGATGATTACTTTTAATAATTCTACATTTATCTTCTAAATCATTACATTCAAAGCAGCATTTAGAACACCGTATAGATTCTAAATTATTAGTCGTAACACATATAATATTATTATCTTCTATTTCACAACATAAATGTCCAAGTGACGAACTGTATTCACAAAATTTAGGAGCTTGTAAAATAGTTTTCATTTTATTCTTTTATTGTTCCAGCCGCTTGAGTTGTCCAAGAATTTTTTAAGGTATCAAAGGCCTTATTTACTTTACCTTTCTTGCCTTGCAGCTTTTCATAATTTGCTAAATCTAGTGGCTCTGGGTGAGTGTATAATACTTCTCTAATATGCTTACAACAAGGTCTTGGCATATGCCCTGTCCATCCACGACAATCACAGGTATATTCACCAGATTCAAGCTTACCTACAATATGAGTTCTTTTACTTGACTCAGAATAAATTCGATACTTTTCAGTATATTCCATTTTATTACTCCATATTTAAATCCGCATATTTATTAATTGGAGCCTCAGGAGAGATTCGAACTCTCAACCTAGTGTTTACAAAACACTTGCTCTTCCAATTGAGCTACCGAGGCATTTGGAAATAAATTATCAATTACAGCTTGATGATATTCAGTTTCTTCTCTATATGCTTTAGCTAAGTTTTTTTGAATTTTAATTATTTTATTTAAATGCCGGATTTTCCTATTTAGTTTTGCATAAGTATGTATAATAGTCATATTTAACTCCTTACTAGTTTCCAATTATAGAAGCTATCCTTTATTTCGGATAGGTGAAAAGCTCTCCTTAGTCCATCGCAGGTTACTGGATTGGTCTCCACTAGTATGAGAGCCCTTGTCACCTTAGTTATAGAGGCTTCTTTATTCTGTTGGTGTGTAATACCTTTCATTCTCTTAGTCATTATTATTCTCCTCTTGAAATCTCTCTTCCATTATTTCAATATTACCAAAAACACATTTCCATTTTTCAGGAGTAATATCTGGACTTCTTTGACGATTATATTTATAGCAAATATATAACGACTCGCTTACTAAGGTTTTGTATTCCATTTAATTATAAACTCCTTATCTTAATATTTTTTAGTATCTATTCCAAACACAAAACATATTTCACAAATAAGGTCATCTTTAATTTCTTGAATTGTTTTACCTGAACGCAATGCGACTCCTTTTACATTATAGTCTATTAAAGCTTTTACCGCGTGATATTGATTTTCCTTTTTATCCATTTAAAGCTCTCCTACTTATCTAATTTGCTATATACATTATAATAGTTAAAAGTGAATAACTCCATTATGAATTTCCACACCGTGTTTAAGCCAGAATAGAACATCATCAATAGCGCCATAAAGATTAGCTACAAGAGTAGTACTTTCTGAAGGGACCCAATGGTATTGATTGTGAATTCTAATATCATCACGTACATGAGTATAGTATTTGAAACCTGAATACATAGCACTTCTAACTCTTTCACGTATTGTTGGCCGGCGGTCCGTTTTTGTTAATAAACTTGCCGAATAAACGTCTGAAAAATAATAGTGAAAGAATTTAAACATATCTTCTTTTTCAAAAATCTGG
>JAUSHF010000010.1 GCA_030648705.1 bacterium | reverse complement strand
TCAAGAACAAATGGAAATGTCGCATGTCGAAGCGGCAGAAAAATTACAAAAAGCGAAAGCTAAATTATTCAATTCAATATGATATACTTTCAGTGTAATTTAGGGATTGGAAAATACTTGCCCTTGACAAAGTCCACAATGGGTATACCATTAAATGTGGGTAAATGCGGTCGTCACTTTCGGGTGACGGTAGCCTATCGATTGGCAAACACGCTAATCAGGGCATTCTTTGAAAAAGGAATAACTACTAATGAAAATAAGAAAAACACTCCTTACATTTGTGATGTTTATCCTATCGATGGTCATTGTATATGGGGACAATCTTGGGTCACTCAGGGTCGTGTCGGGTACCGCCTCTACGGTGTACCAAGGGTACAAATACGGGCGTTATTGGCCACACGTCTCGATGTCTCAAATTCAGAGCGAGACTACTCTCTACAATGTCTCGATTGTTAACCCTGTTCTGGGACTCCCAAATTACTTCACGGAGTTTCGAGCTATTTATCGTCGGGCCGATCCTGATCCGTTGGGGTATTACTGGAATCAAAGTCGAATCGAAATAAGTTCGTACCAACTCGGTGCGGATGTTTTAAGGGCGACAAATGATAGCCACGACATCCCGAATGAATTCTTTATTCCGGGGATAAGGCCTGCATGGGGCACGTTGACGATCTCGACGCCAACTCAGCGTTATATCGCAACGCAGTCGGCAACCCTGTTGTTGACGAATTTCACTGATCGAGCGATCCTTTTTAACTTGACGACCACTACATACGGTCGGCCTGATCGCTATCGGATAGTATCTCCGGCGGTTGCAGAAACTTCGTCAATTAGATGGCGTCCAGCCATTGTGGGCGGCGGGGCAAATATGGTGCTTTACGAGTGGTATTGCACGTTTGTTCCAGAGGATCCATACAGCTAAATTCTGAAAAAATCAAAAGGAACGGTATGAAATATTACAAAAGTATCGTCTTTGCGACGACATTGGCGGTAATCGGCTCTGCGGTCTTTTTGGCTAGCAGGAGTCATTTGACTCCATCGACGACCACGATCGTTGAGCCTGTGGAGGTTATTCCACCACCAGTCGAACGACACGATCAGGAGGTTTACGCTCCGATTCGTCGGGCGTCAGTCACTCCAGTCGGACACAAAGTCTCTGAGCAACAGCAAGTGGTGAGCTCGGCGACAAGTTTCGTCCCATCGGGCATTCCAGAGAAATGGAAAATCCAAGCGGTGGCAAATTACTACAAGGCGTGGAACGCGGTCATGGTCGATACGAATGCATTTCCGGCGATGGAAGCGCTTACAATACCTGAAGTGTCGCCGGCTGAAGCTGAAGTGTTTATGGAAGCCATGACGGTTTCGGCGGAGAGTATGATGGCTCGTATTGAGCAGGGGGAAGTTTCAAGACAAGCTCTTGGTCAAGCGACAATGGAGCTTAACGCAGAGTTTGCACGTTCCTATCCTCGGGGAGAACTCCAAAGGTTCTCTGCGTGGAATCGAATCAATGCGCAGACATTCGCATCCGGACGTTAGTTGTTCTTTATGTCTTCATAGCCGAGCGGTTTCCGCCCGGCTTTTTTCTTGGTTTTTTAATTATTTTATGGAGATTAATTTTTTATAAAAAAGCCACGGCACTGAAGTGTCGTGGCTGTGATTGCTACTGATAGACAAGGAAATCTGTCGCCCCCACAATTCTTAGGGAGCTTCGGAGTCTGTCTGAAGTTTCTTTTCCGAATTCATCGGAGATTTCGGCAAGAGACTCTTCAATGGCTTGGCCGTATTTAAGTGACGGCCATGTGAAGAATGTTTTTACGAAGAACTTTTCCCTGAATGCCCAGTAGGGGTCTCCGACGTCGGAGAGCCTAGAGCGAATACTAGCGAAGTCGGATCCCATAAACGTAAGACCAAATGTCGGGAATTTTCCTTCGGCAAGCCAGTCTTCGCTCGGCATCTTATCCGGGTAACCGAGCATTGCTGATAAGGAAGCTTCTCCGCGATTGGCGCCGTCTAAGAAGACGAACGATATGCTGTTTGATGGAGTCGGCAGTAAAGAATTCGTAGTCCACAAATAGATGTGTGTTGGCACGTTGGTGCCGTCACCATTTTCAATGTAGTCCACAAAGGTTTGCCAATTTTCGCTAAGCTCGTTGTATTGCAAACTTGGAAGGATTCCTCCCAAGCCGAACGGATCAGCTAGGTTGAACATGTAGTTCAGGACTGTTCCCGCTAAAGTCTGCGGGGGATAATCCTCCGGCGCGATTTCGGCGCCGACGAATGTCTGCAAGAATTCAGGTCGATGAACGACCGACGATGTCGCCGTTAGGCTAATTGGATCGCCGTCTGTCGGCGTCACTGTTACCACAACTAATACTTCATTGAAGGAATAATTTTCATAGATTCCAACTTCGTTGGGCGTTGCGTTCGTATCTTCAACGTGAATGCGACCGTGTTTGTCTCGCAATGTTGTCGTGAGGTCTCCGGTCCAGCTTAGCCATTCAACGCCGTCTGTAAATGTTTGGACCATCCACGTTCCATTTGAAATGGGTGTTGAGACATTAGCTACAAACTTCCACTCGGTTTTTCCGAAGCGGTCGAGCGTGATTGTGTTGGTCGTAAAGATGCACGCTTTCTCGCTGAATAGCTCGCTAGCGCCATCGTCGAACTCGTTCGTTCCACGAGTGGTGATTTTTACCTGCAGGTTATGCAGGCCGTAAGACACCCTTTCGGTGTTTATAGTAAACCAGTTGGTCGTGTTTGGAATGAGTGGAGAAGATGTTGCGAGTATATTTGTTCTGTTTGTTGCGATGACGTCCTCAAGAGTTGCATAGGAAACTCCTATGTTACTCCAGAAAACAAACGGAATCTGGATTTCGCCAGAGTAATTGTTCGTAGTTTTACCGAGGAGGATAATCGCTCCTGCCTCGGGAAGTCTTGCGAGGCGGAAAAATCCGCTTGTGTTTGTAGCAGGGAACACAAAAGTGTTTGTTCCCATTTGCAACACTTCGCCGATGGCAAGTTGCCATGGCGCATTGATTCGCGATTGAGTTTCCAAGACGTAAGGTTTATCCTGCGGGGCAGGGATGTAGCAGGTAACCGCTACGTCATTATTTGTTTGGAGGGCGACAGAAAGTCGCACATCCGCGTTTGCGGTTAAGACGCTAAGCCAAAGCGACATAACAACTGTCCATGTTTTTTTCATAATATCCTTATGGTTTTCAGAGGTTTTTCAACTCTCGTTTACCTTATATTTATAAGTAGACGAGGGGCACTGCTGTATATAAAGTATAGTATTTATTGATATTTGTCAATAGTAATGGGTGTAAGTGTCCACACTTCAAAATGACAATACCCTTATCTTGAGCTATATTTTGATAAAATCTTCAAAAACCTACTCTTATAAAATGGCTCAGTAAAGCTATTTTTATGGAGGTGTGGACACTTACTAATGGGTAATTATAAAAAATATGCAGATATTTTCTGCATATTTTTAATAATAACTTTTAATTTTATAGAATATCTGTGAACTTTCTAAGAAAAGACTTCTTCGACAGTCTTCTGCCTTCTGTAGAAAGCTATGAATATAATGCTTGCTACTATCATAAAAGTAGCTGATACGAAAATAGGGGAATCGGGATTTAGCATATATGCTATGAAGCCAGATAATATTGGAGGTACAGACTGAGCGAGTGCTTGAACACTAGCGCTGATACCGAATATTTCTCCCTGAACATCTTTCGTGGCAGATTTACTTACGAGGCTTGTCATATTTACTAAAGTAATACCGTTCGCAATAGCGAAAAAAGGAATTACTACGAGAAGCATTGCCGTGGTGCTAACAGATAGAAGAGCGAATACTCCTGCTCCAGCGGCCGCCATTGCTAGAGGTAGTATAAATCTTTCGGGAATGTCTTTTAATAAGAAGCGGACTATTACTAACTGGGTGAATATGAGCCAAATACCGACGTAAGCAAAGAAGAAGCCGATGTCCCCTTGATCGAAATGAAGTTTTTGAATTAAGAATATTGTGAAGAATGTAGTGAAGAAGGAAAAACCTGCGTAATAAGTGAAAGTACTTGAGAATAGAGAGCGTAGATTTTTTATTAAGAAAGCTTTCTTAATATGACCAACGGATTGGAACCATGTCATTTCATGTCTGTGATTTATATTTGTATTTGTTTCTGGAAATATGAATACTACGAGGGCGAGATTTATGAGGGTGAGTATTACTGCAAACCAAAACGGCGTAGAAGCTGAAAACCAGCTCACTACAGATGGATCGGAAAGCTGTCCTCCTATAAATGGCCCGATGATAAATCCTAGACCGAAGGCGGCTCCCATCATTCCATAATTCTTTGTCCTGTCTTTAATCGGTGTGATATCTGAGACTGCAGCATTTGCTACTGAAATATTTCCACCCGTAATACCATCTAATATTCTGGAAGCAAAAAGTAGATTAATATCTTTAGTCATAATCGCTATTGCGAATAGAATATATGATAAACAAGTTCCGAGCATTGAGATAAAAAGAATTTTCTTTCTACCGTATTTATCTGAAAGCTGACCGAGTATCGGGGCAGAGAAGAATTGCATCAACGGCTGTACACCAAGGAGGATTCCTAACATTATATATCCCTGTTTAAGGGTGAAGCCTGCTGGAAGAATAAAATCTGCTGAAGTAGGGTCACCTAATAATATTGGTATTACTGGAATAAGTATTCCGTAACCGAGCATATCGAAGAAAATCGTGACAAGCATAGTATAGAACGGCTTCTTTTGTGTTTCTCGCATAGGTATCATTTTATCCTATTTGTCATAATGAAGCAAAAATATTAGAATTCAGTAATGCAAAATGAAAAATTCTTAATTAAAGGACTTGGGGGTAAAAAGGTTTTAAATGGTGAGATTAAAATAAATGGAGCAAAGAATGCAGGGCTTAAAGCTATTGCTGGCACTTTTCTTTTTAAAGATGAAGTTGTCTTAAATAATATTCCCGATACAGAAGATATTAAAAAACTTTGTAAATTACTAGAACTTTCTGGTGCAGAAATAAAAAAAGTTAAAAATGGTAATATAAAAATATCGACAAAGAATGTAAAAAATTATGAATTAGATGGAGATACTGCGAAGAGTATGAGAGCTTCTGCCGTGGTGACGGGTCCAATGCTTGCTCGATACGGCAAAGTGATTTTCCCTGCACCTGGTGGATGTGTAATAGGCGAGAGACCTATTGATTTGCTTTTGAATGGATACGAGAAGATGGGCGCGAAAATAGAATTAAAAAATGATAAATATATTATTACGGCTAGTGGCGGTAAATTAAAAGGTGCTGAAATTTTCTTTAATGTTCAAACCGTGGGGGGAACCGAAACTCTTATGATGGCTGGGGTATTGGCAAAGGGAAAAACGATATTGAGAAACTGTGCTATGGAGCCAGAGATCGTTAATTTAGCTGAATATTTAGTGTCCTGTGGTGCGAAAATAAAGGGAATAGGTACTACCACCATGGAAATTATCGGTGGAGGACTGCTATCTTCGAAGGGTAAGGTATACAAAACTATTCCAGATAGAATAGAGGCGGGAAGCTATCTGATACTTGGAGCTCTTTGCGCAAATAATTTACGTATAAATAAATGTGAACCAAAACACCTAGAATCTTTAACAAATTTATTAACAGAGTCTGGTGTGGCGCTAGAAATCGGAAAAGATTTTATTCAAATTAAAAATAACGGCAAAATTCCAAATAATAAATTCAGAAGTTTTAATATTAGAACGCATGAATATCCCGGATTTCCTACTGACTTACAAGCACCAATAGGAGTATTTCTAACTCAGACGACAGGTGAGGGAATTATTTTCGAAACTATTTATGAAGGACGATTTAAATATGCTGAAGAATTATTGAAGTTAGGTGCCGAGATAACTATTATGAATCCACGCGAAGTTCTAATTAAAGGTGGTGCGCCTTTCAAAGCTTTATGTAATGTTGGAGATAATAATGAAATCGACAGTGAAAATAATTCTTGTGAAAGCTGTGAGGAATTAGAAGCACATGATATACGCGCAGGCTTCGCTACTGTCATCGGCGCGCTGTTAGCAGAAGGAGACTCTATAATCAAAGGAATTCGCTTTATAGACCGTGGCTATGAGAAGCTAGAAGAACGCTTAAATTCACTAGGTGCAGATATTAAACGAATCCATTCTTTGTCAAGTATCATTTAATCAGAAAATACCACATAATACAGTCATATAAAAAGATATGGCCTTATTCTCGAAAAAAATCGGTATAGATCTCGGAACTACTAATACACTGGTCTTTTTACCTGGAAAGGGAATTGTGTTAAACGAACCTTCGGTAGTAGCTGTATCAGAACAGGAGAATAAGATTCTAGCTGTAGGTAATGAAGCGAAGGCAATGATTGGCAGAACTCCTGATAATATTATTGCTTATAAACCTATGAGAGATGGTGTGATAGCTGATTACAGAGTGACAGAAGCGATGCTTAGATATTTTATAGACAAAGCTTTAGGTAAATGGAATATTTTTAAACCAGATGTTTTGCTCTCAGTGCCTGCTGGTATTACTTCTACAGAGAGACGTGCGGTGATAGAGGCTGCTCTTAAAGCGGGGGCAAAGAATGCTTATGTGGTTAAGGAGCCGATTCTAGCAGCTATTGGTGCTGGTATTCCGATCAATGAAGCACTTGGACATATGATAGTGGATATCGGTGGTGGTACTACTGATGTAGCTGTAATATCTCTTGGTGGAATAGTAGCCTGTACTTCTGTTAAGTGTGCTGGTAATAAAATAGATGGTGCCATCACTGATTATATTAAAAAAACTTTTAATTTAGCAATAGGTGATAAGACAGCAGAGGATATAAAAATTCAGATAGGATCGGCAGTACCTCTAGAAGAAGAACTTTCAATGATAGTTAAGGGTCGTGACTTTATATCAGGCCTTCCACGTTCTACTGAAGTGAAGACGAATGAAATCGTTAAGGCTATTAGCAGAGAACTTCGCGATATGATTAAAGCCATTAAGGACGTTTTGCAGGATACTCCTCCAGAATTATCTGCGGATATTATCGATCAAGGTATTACTTTGACAGGCGGATCTTCTTTGCTTAGAAATTTGCCAGAATTAGTTTTTAGAAGAACTGGTGTGAAAGCGAAGACGGCAGATGATGCATATTACTGTGTGGTGAAGGGTACTGGAGTAGCTCTGGATCATTTAGATGTATACAAGAAAACTATTATTTCTAAAAAATAGATGGAAGAAATAAAAGGAGCGTTTAAATGTTTAAATAAAATTTAAAAATGTTTGATAAAAATAATTTACATCACGCGTATTTTATAGAAGGAAAAAAGGAAAGTATTTATCCTGCGCTTTTGAATTTACTTAAAAAAGATTTAGGATTTTCATCGGTCGGAAATCCTGATTTTTTCTATCGCGAATTCGATATTTTAAAAATAGACGAAGCCCGTGAGATAAAGATTTATCATGAATTAAAGTCAGTTAGCGCCGATTCACATAGGATATTTGTAATATATGCTAATTCTATTACTGTAGAAGCGCAGAACTCATTACTAAAAGTATTCGAGGAACCCTTTCCAAACACTATTTTTTTTCTACTCGCGCCACGCAATAATTTTTTACCTACTCTGAATTCTCGATTGATGAAAATAGAGTTAGCTACAACAGAATTAGATATAAAGACGGATTCTGAAATTGGAGAAAATGATGAAAAATCAAAAAAGAAGATGATTTTGAAAAAGACTGTGAAGACAGTTAATTACGAAGAAATCGCAGAAGAATTTTTAAATAATTCAGTTAAAAAGAGACTGGAGATAACAGAGAAAATTACAAAAAATCTCGCAGACGAGAAAATCACAAAAGAAGAGGTAATCTCATTTATCGATTTTGTGGCTGTTAAGTGCCATAAAAAATTAGATAAAGATATTAAGAGTGCCGAAAGCCTCAAATCAAAAGATCTTTTAGAAAAAATATTATTTATTCGCTCATATCTATTTGGTCGTTCACCATCAGTTAAAATGCTGTTATCTTATTTAGCGATTTAAATACACACGCACGTAGTAAGTATTCATTTTTGTGGTTAAATATGGTAAAATTTCCTGCATGTTCAAGTCAGTATCGGAAAAACTAGAAAAGCAAAAAGGATCTCACTTCTGAAATAAATAGCAAAGGGGACCTCTTGCGAGGCCCCCAAGCTTTAGAAAATTGACTTTTAAGGGTCATCTAAATACTAGCAAAATTTTGTAAAAAAGTAAAGAGTTTTTTATCCACATACATACCAGTAACTGATTAATTTTAATTTCATCCTTTTTTAAGGTATAATTAGTTAAAAGTAATAATAAATAAAAAATCAAATATATGGCATATAATTTCACAAATTTTAAAAATAAAATAAAGGAGATCGAAGAATGGTTAAAGAGAGAATTTAGTACTATTAGAACAGGTAGGGCAATGCCTACAGTATTAGATGCTGTAAAGGTAGAGTCATATGGAGCTTTTGTCGGTGTAAATGAATTAGCAAATGTCACATTAGAAGATGCTAGATGTATCCGTATTACCCCATGGGATTTATCTCAGTCAAAAGCGATAGAGAAAGCTATTACCACTCTGAACCTTGGCGTATCAGTAACTGTGGATGATAAGGGTCTTCGGGTTATTTTTCCTGAATTGACTACTGAAAGAAGAACTGAAGTGGTAAAAACAGCCAAGGTAAAATTAGAAGAATCAAAAATAAAAGTTAGAAAAATGCGTGATGATGTAATGAAGGAATTACAAGTATTAGAAAAAAGTGGCGGAACAGGAAAGGACGATATAAATAGATTTAAAAATGATTTACAAAAAATGGTAGACGAAGTAAATAAAAAATTGGAGGAATCTTTTACTAAGAAAGAAAAAGAAATAATTAGTTAAATAAATGGTCACCGTCATTATATTTATAATAGTATTGGCTGTACTAATATTAGTACACGAATTTGGCCATTTCATATCTGCAAAGAAACTCGGTATTAGAGTGGATGAATTTGGCCTAGGATTTCCTCCTAAATTATGGGGTAAAAAGAAAGGTGAGACAGAGTATACTGTAAACGCTATACCTTTTGGCGGATTCGTGAAGATATTCGGAGAGAATCCAGATGATGTATCAGAGAAGGGGCCTGACAGTAAGAGAAGTTTTGTAAATAAACCTAAATGGGTTCAGGCCATAGTCCTCGTGGCTGGTGTCTTTTTTAACTTCGTATTTGCTTGGATACTTATTTCTATAACTTTTTTTATGGGCGTGAATGCATCAGTAACAGATTATGCAAAATATGCCGACAGAATTACTGATAAGGGTGTAACAGTAGCGATGACTGTCAAAGATAAACCAGCATATAATTCTGGTCTTCGTTTAGGTGACACCATTCGTTCGATAGAGATATATTCTAATGGAAAAAATATCACATCATCATCTACACCATTATCCGTTACAATTGGTACTATTACAGTTAATTCGG
>JAUSHF010000009.1 GCA_030648705.1 bacterium | reverse complement strand
TTGTCCTGGTGTAGTAGTCCCAATCCCCCCATTTCCATGTGCTACTATCAAAGCATAAAGATAAGGAACGTTTGAAGGATTTAGGCCATCTAGGAATAAGCTTCCCTGCTTTACTTGACCTATAGGACTTACGTTTATGGGAGCTGGGGCGTTATCAAGCGGTGGTACGTTTCTAGGTCCCTCCCATGCATAGAGATATGAAGCTCCAGTGACTATAGCGACTGCGAATACTGTGCTTAATATGTAGTGAAATATATTTTCTTTTTTCATAATTTTAAATTAATAATTTACTTGGTTAATTTATTTGGCTAATTGATTGATAATTTTAGCATTCTTACTAATATCCACACTCTTAACTGGCTCCCCTTTTGAAGAAGTGTTTATAGTTCTCATATTAACTACAGTATTATCTACAGCTGACTCATCTGGCTTTTGATATTCTATAATCGCCAAATTAATGGAAAGTAAGAAAAAAGCTATAAATATAAAAATAACTGCCCAAACCATTGTTTTGGAAAGTGAATAAGCACCTTCTTTATTTTTTAGTTTTGCCATATACAGAATATTATATTAGAAAAATATAATACTGTATACCGTAAATATGTTTATAACTTTAAGATTTAAGATAAAACTTCTTTCAGCTTATTTAAAAACGAGATTAACCCTAACTAGATTAACCTTTAACTTCTACACCCATAGATCTGCATGATCCCTCTATGATTTTCATAGCGGCGTCTATATCATTAGCATTTAAATCGGGCATTTTCTTCTCTGCGATTTCTCTGATTTGAGCACGAGTAATAGTTCCTGCCTTTTTCTTTGTATTTTCACCAGAACCTTTTTCAGCCTTTATAGCCTTAAGAATTAAGCTTGAAGCTGGAGGGGTCTTTAGAACAAAGTCGTAAGTACGATCTTCATAAACAGATATTTCTACTGGAATCACATCCCCTATCATCTTTGCAGTAGCATCGTTGAACTTCTTAACGAAGTCACCAATACTAATACCTGCCTGTCCTAGAGCTGGACCGATCGGAGGTGCTGGATTAGCCTTTCCTGCTGGAATAACTAACTTTAATCTTTTTGTAATTTTCTTAGCCATTTTATTATTTTAAATTTTTTAATTTATCTAACTTTTTATCTTTTCGTGAATTCCTCTAGAAGCTCGAGGTTTTTTCACTTTACCTTATAATTTCTTTACTTGCAAGAAATCGAGTTCGACTGGGGTGTCTCTTCCGAACATTGATACAAAGACCTTTACTTTACCTCTTTCTTCATCTATTTCTGCCACTTTGCCTTCTAAGTCCTTAAATGGACCATCTACTATTTTTACCTGTTCATCTTTAATAAGGTCGATCTTATGTACAGCTTTATCCACACTCATTCTACTGAATAAATGTTCTACCTCTTCCTTTAATAAAGGCACAGGAAAGACTCCAGATCCCACGAATCCAGTCACACGAGGTGTATTTCTAACTACATACCAAGAATCATCAGTCACCACCATATCTACTAGTATGTATCCGGGATAAATTTTCTCTTCTTCCTCTACTCTCTTATTACCCTTTATCTTTATCTTTTTTTCAGTAGGAACTATAACATTAAAAATCTTTCCCTCCATTCCGAGCGATTCTATTCTTTGTTTAAGATTTCTAGCTACAGCATTTTCGTAACCTGCGTATGTGTGTATCGCATACCAATTACGATCGCTATGTGCTTGTTGTTTTGACATATAAATATTATTTATTTATAAGTGAATTAGTAATTCTAGCAAAACCAAAGTCGAACACTCCTAGAAGAAGTGCTACCGCTACTGAAATAATAATCACTAAAACAGTGTAAAGCATAGCCTGTTTTCTGGTAGGCCACTTTACAAAATTCATTTCATTTTTTGTATCTTTAATATATTCTATAAATCTCATATAAATTTCTTTTATTAAAAAACCCCTTCCCTCGGGGTGATTTAATACCATAATACAGGATAATGGTAGAAGAGTCAAATTTAATAATAAAAATAATAAAATTTCGTATTGAAAATTTTATTTTATCTCGTAAGTAATATTTACATTTGAAACTATCTTTGTCTCACCTTGTGGCAAATCCACTCCTCTAGATACAGCTGGCGCAGATACACTGGAACTCATCATAGCTTTGTCGTACATAGGATAATTTCCTCCATTCTCAGAGAAACTTACCACTCTTACTAATTTAACACCTAATTGTTTTGCTAATTCATCTGCCTTTGTCTTAGCATTTGCAATAGCTAAATTTCTAGCTTTATCTTTAATAGTATCCTGATCATCTACTGTGAAATTTAGATTTCCAATGCTTGTAGCACCAAGTCCACCGACTGTACTTAGGATATCGCCTGCCTTTACCACCTCTCTAATTTTTACCTGTATAGACTGGCTAACTTCATATCCTATAAATACTGGCTTTGTAGGAGGACAATATCCCTGAATACAAGCACTTGAGGTATAATCATATTTAGGGTTTACATAATAGTTTTCTGTCTTAATATCTTTCTCTGCCACACCTGCCTTCTTAACTTCAGCGATTATTACATTCATTTTATCTGACATTAATTTCTGAGCTTCTAGTACAGTCTTAGCTTCCTTAGTAACTGTTACTGAAAAGATGGCTACATCAGGTATAGCGAATTCTTCACCCTTACCTTCTACTGTGATGGTGTTAGTAACAAGATCTGATTTCCCTAAATTATCTATAACACTGACAATTTCGACGATTAAGAATAGAGATAATACTCCTAACGCTATTTTAAACATATTTGACTGGAAAAAATTCCCATTATTTTTAGGCTCCATATATTTTTTTATTTAGTTAAGCTAATAACAATTAAATTATACCACGGAATTTGACACAGTATGGATATTGCGTGTCTTAATGAAAGGTGGTATAATAATGCAAGATAACAAGAAAGGCTGGTACCACATGAGACACTACAGAATCACACGAAAACACCTCAACCATTCGGAAGAAAACGTATTCTCGTCTTGGAGAAGTTTACATGCTCCGTCGGGGATATGGTTTCAGATCTTGGTAGCAATATCAGTGATCATTCTGGCAATCTTCAGTTTTCACCAAGCGGGTCTGTTTAAGATGGTGAAAATTTTCTAGGATTTTTGAGACGAAGAAGTTGGCCGGTTTGCGCTTCGCGCAAACCGGCCTTCCCTTTTCTATCTCGTCCCATTTCTTTTCTACTTTTTTTATATCTGTTTTTATTTATTTTTTCCATCTAGCAAATATTCCGCAAGGCAAAAGTCGTCCGTCATTTTTCCCTTTCTCTGTTTCCAATTCTCTAATAGCTAATTCACCCATTCCTATTTCCCCGCCAAATTTCAGAACTAAAGGCAAAAGATTATTCTTATATGCCAAAGCTGAATATCCAGCGGAATATCCGTTTAGAATAAAAAATGAAGGATCCGGCTTTAAAAGAGAAATACAATTCTCAATCAGAGGCATAAAGTCCTCTTCTATTTTCCAAATTTCATTATTTGCACCGTGTCCAAACGCCGGTGGATCTAGGATTATTCCATCGTATTTTCTTCCTCTTTTTATTTCCCTTTCTACGAATAGACGAGCATCTTCCAATATCCAGCGAATAGGATTGTCTTTTAAGCCTGATAATTCGGCATTTTCACGTGCCCAGGCCACTGCTGATTTGGAACTATCTACATGAACTACTTTTGCACCAGCTAAAGACGCACTTAGTGAGGCACCACCTGTGTATCCGAACAAGTTCAATACTTCAAAACCTTCATTTTCTGGGCTACTTTCCCCCATATTATCCACAGCTTTTCCACGGGTTTTTCCACAGATCACTTCCCTCATCCATTCCCAGTTCTTTATTTGTTCTGGAAAGAGTCCTGTGTGCTTAAAAGCGGTTAATTTTATTTTTAATTTCATGTCATCAAAAGATATATTCCAGCTATCTGGAACATCCTTATCAGAAACCCACTTAGCATCCGCTTCGCTTCTAGAGAAAACTGCAGAAGCTTTTTTCCATTCTCCATCGTCTAATCTTTTCTTCCAAAGAGATTGTGGGTCAGGTCTTCTAACTAATACGTTTCCCCACTTCTCTAATTTCTCTCCATCACCACTATCAATTAAAGAATATCCTTCGGACGGTTCTGTAATAATTATTTCTAAATCATTCATATTATTTATTTTCATTTACTACAACCTTTTCTCCTTCCGATATTCCTTCTATCACTTCAGTGAATCCATTGTTTCCTTTTATACCCGCCTTTATAGATATTTCCTCTATATTTCCATTTCTTTGTACCTTAACCTTCTTATCCATTCCAATATTTTTCACAGCACGAAGAGGAATGGCTAATACATTCTTATCATTTGTGATAATACTCACATTTGCTGTCATTCCAGATCGAATTCTATTATCAGAGTTGTCAAATCTTAAAGTCACTTTATACGAAGGAACCCCTTCGAATATGGTCTCTGCTGGATCTATACTAATTACTTTACCTGTAAAAATTTCATTCTTGCCGTATGCATCTAAAGTAATATTTGCAGTATTATCCATAGCCACCTTCGCTATATCCACTTCTGGAATCTGAACTTCTACTTTAAAGGATGTATCTGTCATTAAAGATACAGCATTTTTACCCGATATATATACCTCCCCTACTTTAGGATTTACAGCAGTCACTACACCAGCAAATGGCGCTATTATTAAGGTATTTGAATATTGACTCTTCGACACCAAAAAATTTGCTCTCGCTCTTTCTAAACGTGCTAATTGAGTTTTTAATTCTTCGGAAGAACTACCAGACTGCTTAAGAGATAGCTCATTCTTAGCTGTAGTTAAACCAGCCTCTGCATTTTTATACAAAGAATCAGCACCTACCTCTACCGACACAGCAGTATTAAATTCGGCTAAAGCACCACTCAAAGAACTTCTATATGAATCTATTTCAATCTGTGATAATCCAGAATTATTCACATTTAAATCATTTATGATAGTCCACAAATCATCCAGAAATCTCTTTATAATAGCCAAAGATTCGGTCGATGTTTTCCTTGCAATTTCAAAATTAACTTCTGAATTACTTAAACTTTTTTTCCATAAATTAAAAGCTTCGGAAACTTTAAGGCGCGATGCATTTATGTCTGTTTCTATTTTTGTACTATCCGTATGAATATCTATAGTAGGATTCACACTTTCTGCATTATCAAATAGGACATCTACTTTATTTCTAATCGCATTTTCTGATTTTGTATTCGCGTCTACCATTGCATTTAGTAAATCTCTTTTAGTATTTGCAAAGACGGTCTCAGCACTCGATACTTTACTCGTGTAAACAGAGAGCTCTTCTTTTCTGGTACCTCTTTCTAATTCGGCATATTTTGCTTCTTCTGCTAAGACATCTGCTTCCGCACCACGGAGCGAAGCACTCACCTCTCCAGAATCTAAAGATGCAAGTATCTGCCCAGCGGATACTTTATCACCCACTTCTACATAAACTTTAGATACTGTTCCTGCTTTATCAAAAGATAAATCGACAGTTTTGTCGGGCATTACTTTACCCACTGCAGAAATCTCTTCTATTAACTGCATATTAGAAGCAGTAGCGAATTCTACTCCACCGCTCGTACCTCCTTTAAAAAGAAAGATAACTACTATTAGTATAATGACAATAAAAATCGACCACCATTTATTTCTTAAAATAAAATTAAAAAAATTACGCATATTAACCATAGTATATCACATATTTCGACTATTTAAGAATAAATCGAGAATATTTTCAAAGAGAGCAAGTACCGTCATAGCACCTACCCCACCAGGCACTGGAGTAATCATTTTTACTATTGGGGATACTTCATCGAAGGAAACATCTCCACTGAATTTATTTTTACCTTCAGAATCCTTCAGGACAGTAAGACCTACATCTATTATAATCTGACCATCCTTAACCCAATCTTTTCTTATAAATCCCGGACTTCCTATAGCTGTTATTACAATATCAGCACTTTTTACTTTAGCGGGTATATCTGTAGTTACTCTATGACAGACTGTCACTTTTCCACCCTTTCTCTCTACTAATTTAGCGATAGGTCTACCAACTAAATTTGATCTACCGAGGACGGTTACATTTTTACCTTCAAAAAAAATACCGTAAGCTGTGCATAATTCCATAACACCACGAGCTGTGGCTGGAATAACAGCTTTTTCAAAAGAGCTTTTATCATTTTTATCATCAGAATAAAAAAGTTCTGAATTTGCAGAAGTTAGTCCATCTGCGTCCTTGTTTAGAGGTATGGCGTCGAGCACATTATTTTTATTCAAATGAGCTGGCAGAGGAAGCTGAACAATAATTCCATCTACTCCCGCATCCTCCCCCACTTTTTTAATTTCTGAAATTATTTCCGATTCAAGAATACTGTCTGGATATTTTTTTAAGATTACAGATATTCCTACTTTTTCACCGAAAATGATCTTATTCTTTATATAAATATTTGATTCCGCCCTATCCCCTATTTGAACTATGGCTAAAGCAGGAGAAATAAAATTCTCTATTTTATCTTTCAAAGACGCTATTCTAGCGCCGAGAATCGCCCGTCTTTCATCTCTTACTTTTTTGCCATCTATTATTATTGCCATGTTTATATTATCTAAAGTCAAATAATTCACTCTCAGAAAAACGAGTCTTGGGTAAAGCTGTATCACTCGGATCTCTATATCCTATCGTAAGTAAGACTGCGGGATTCAAATTCTCTGATAAACCTAATATCTTCTTAAAAGCTATATTATCAAATCCTTCCATAGGACAAGAATCGATATTCATTTCGGCACAAGTAGCCAATCCGAAACCTAAAGCGATATAGGCCTGTCTTTTTGCCCAGGCAGTAGCTAATTCTGGAGTCAAAGTAGAAAGCGCTCCCTTTGCCATAGTTTCAAAACCTTTTAATGCTTCCTTTTTTTCTATAATTCCTCCAGAAAAAAGATCTATGTATTGATCCACCCTTTCTATCACATTACTCAAAGCAGAAAAAACTAAGACATGGGATGCCGTAGTGAGCTGTTCCTGTCCCCAAGCAGATTTCTTCAAATCCTCTCTTAATTCTTTATTTTCTGAAATCACTGTTATGTGAAAAGGTTGTATGCCGTACGAAGATGGAGCTAGTCTTATTGATTCTAGTATTGTCTTTACGTTTTCTTCTGGCACTTTAGCTCCAGAAAATTTCTTTACAGAGTAACGCCAATTTAAGTTAGATGTGAATGACATTTTATTTTTGAGATTAGTTAATACATTTTCATTATAGCAAAAAATAGCACTCTTTACCTATAAAGTCTTCTCCAATTCATAATTACACCCAAATGAAAGTC
>JAUSHF010000057.1 GCA_030648705.1 bacterium | reverse complement strand
CCTGTTATTAGTAAAATAGATTCTCCGTTAGCACGTATATCAGAAACTAAAAAAGAAATATCTCGTTTGCTCTCATGTGATGAGAGTGAAGTACTGGAGTGTTCTGGTAGGACGGGTCTCGGTGTTCCTGAATTACTTGAGGAGATAATAAAGCGTATTCCACCGCCAAAAGAAGAGTATGAAGAAATTAAGACAGAACATTTTCGTGCGCTTGTGTTTGACTTCCAATATTCAAATCATCGTGGAGTTATAGTTTACGTACGCGTTAAAGATGGAATGATTACTAAGAATAGCCAATTAGTTTTTAGCGCATCTAAAGAAAAGTTTATCGCATTAGAAGTAGGAGTATTTTCACCAGCGGAAACACCTAAAGAATTCTTAGGAGCAGGTGAGATAGGGTATATTGTGACTGGTATTAAACAGCCTGGTATTGCATCTGTCGGAGATACTGTGGTCGTATTTAGAAGTCCTTTGCCACCTCTTCATGGATACATGTCACCGTCTCCTGTGGTTTGGGCATCTGTATATCCTGAAAGTCAGGATGACTTTACTTTACTTCGTCAAGGATTAGAGCGTCTCCGCCTTTCTGATTCAGCGTTCACATTCGAGGAAGAGTCTTCAGGGACTCTCGGTCGCGGTATGCGTTGTGGATTCCTAGGAATGCTTCACTTAGAAATCATTACTGAACGTCTTCGTCGTGAATTTAATTTGGATATTATTATTACGACGCCAAGTATTACATATGAAGTGACTGATAAGATGGGGAAGATGAAGATTTATTATTCGCCATCTTTATTCCCTGACTATAATAATATTTCGAAGGTTCGTGAGCCGTGGGTTTTTCTGAATATCATAAGTCCTGCTGAATATGTAGGTCAAATAATACAATTACTTTATACTCACGAGGGGGTAGTGGGTAATTCTGAAACTTTCGGAGATGGTAGAAATTCAATGCATATAGAAATGCCTCTACGTGAATTAATGAGAAACTTTTTCGATGAGATTAAGAGCGTGACCTCAGGTTTTGCTTCTATGTCATACACGATTGGGGAATTAAGAGATGCGGATGTAGTCCGTCTAGACTTTCTAGTAGCTGATGAACTTGTGCCAGCGTTCACTAGGGTAGTAGCAGAGAGAAGAGTGGCAGAAGAGGCTGAAAGTGGTGTAGAAAAGCTCCAAAATGCTCTTCCTAAGCAGTTATTCGTAACTAAGATTCAGGGTAAGGCCATGGGTAGAATTATCTCATCTAGGACATTATCAGCACTTAAGAGAGACGTGGCTGCACACTTATCTGGAGGAGACAGATCTCGTAAAATGAAGCTTTGGAAACAGCAAAAAGAAGGTAAAAAACGTCTCAAAGAGAACGCGAATATTCACATTCCTCAAGAAGTGTTTGTGAAGATGATGAAATCTGGGGAATAAGATATTTTTTATAGTCTAATAGCAGGGAAATAAAGAATAATCATACTTAGTATAACTAGTATACCGATGATTATCATTGCGGTATTTGCGGCTCTTTTTGTGTTTTTGTGGAATAACATAGCGGTTTTGTTAAAAATATATTATGATTATAGCATATATTTCTATATGCGCGAATTTCAAAAGAAACAAAGAGTAAAGAAAATAATGTATTCACCTTTTGTGATTTTTGCTCTATTAATAGTGGCTTTTTTTACAGTGAAGGGAGCATGGAATGCATATCTTAAAGTAGATATTAGTTCCGAAGCACTTTCTAGAACAGAGGCTAAATCTAAAAGTTTAAAAACACAGGAATCCTTTTTAAAAGATCAAATAAAGTTACTAAATACAGATGAAGGAATCGAAGCGGAAATTCGTGAGAAATTTAGAGCTGTCAAACCCGGAGAAGAATTAAATGTGATAGTAGACGAGACGAAAAGATAGTATAATACCTTAACCTAAATTATTTTGATTATTAGTTAATTTTTTAAACAAATTTATGAATAAAGTAGAAATATATTCCACACCAGTTTGTAAGTATTGTAATATGGCGAAGGACTTTTTTAAGAGTCATAACGTTAATTATACTGAATACAATGTAGCCACAGATTTAGAGAAGCGCAGGGAAATGGTAGTAAAGACAGGTCAAATGGGTGTGCCTGTAATCGTTATAGGTGAAAAAGTTATCATCGGTTTCGATGAAGGCGAAGTAGCGGGTGCTCTTGGTATAAAGTAGGATAGGAAGAGGATAGAATTCATTTCCATTTTTAATTACAAAAAATTAAAATATGGAATTGCCCCTGTAGTTCAATGGATAGAACGGCTCACTCCTAACGAGCTGATCCAGGTTCGATTCCCGGTGGGGGCACCAAGGTTGATACGGAGGCCTAAAACATTTCTAAGTTGTGCCGATTTGAGGTATAATTGGTGCATGAAATTCCAATTAGAGCGTTATCCAAACAATGAGCATCCTGAACCGATTCTCATTCCAAGAAAAGAAATCGAGTGGGAGGGTAAGGCGGTATTTAATCCTTCGGTTGTATATGACAGCGGCATTTTTATAATGCTTTACCGAACATACCCGAGTAAATTGGAAAAAACAATGCCGAGATTG
>JAUSHF010000055.1 GCA_030648705.1 bacterium | reverse complement strand
TTTTCTACCGCTTCTTTTTTACCGATGATAATAGTAAATGGGATTCGACTCTTCTCAGCTAAGCTAATCTGACTCATTAACTTATCTCTAGATAAAGTCTGGTACACTAATATTTTTGCTTTTCTTAAATCTTCCAAAATATTTAAACTAATTAATTTAGCTTCGAATCCTAGCTGTACGAAAGAGGCGAGGGGACGAATATTTCTCTTCGTATCTTTTCTTAAAGCGTCTTGTTCATTCTTTTTTAATAGAACTGAAATTCCAGCACAGGAAATATCTCTCTTGTAACCGAGTTTTTTATTTAACCCGTCATATCTAACTCCTATAGCTAATGTTTTTTCTTTCTTCCATTTACTATCGTAATTTACTATTTCATAAATAGTTTCTGTGCAGTATTTTCTATTACCCACTAAATGATCGTTAATCTTATATGGAATTTTAATATTTTCTAAATATTCTAGAACTTCTCGGAAATGATTTCGACTCTTCTCTGATAGATAATCCATACTCCTAGGAGCACTACAATTTATATCTTTAATAGCAGAACATTTATGAGATAGAAGTTCGAATGGATCCTTCTTAAACATCTGTCTGCAGTCATCGTCCATATCATTGATATGCTTTCTATAATGGGCTACTAGATCTTTATAGAAACTATGAAGTGATTCTTTATCACCCATACTGTTTATTTCCACCCCCAAATTATTATACCCTGCTTCATTTAACATCACAGATGCTGTATGTATTAGCAGAGCTTCAGATATACTCTTATCAGAACCCATTATTTCTAGATCACAGAACTTACCACTATTATCATGATTCTTTGAAAAAGGATTCTTAAAACCATCTTTAAGATAAAGCATTACAGGCTGGGGTGCTTTGTCCCATTCGGATTTATTGTATGCTCTGATTAATGCCACTTTCTCCTCTACGTGAAGAGGAAGTCTGTGACTTTTGCCGTCTATTTCTGGATCAATATAGTCTCCCTCTACGAGAGATTTCGATGCTGTTATATCATCCCTCACTATTTCTGGAGTTTCTTTTTCTATAAACCCATAATAGTTAGCTATGTCAGCTCCAACATTTGATTTTTTAATAATATTTATTTCTTTTTTAGTTTTTAATTCTATCTTACTTATTGTCTTCGCCGTCATCTCTACCTTTTTTTCTGCCGGCTTTTCTTTTTTATTAGCGACTTTTTTCATAAATATCGTTTATAAAATTAATGAATTATATTATCCGAATTAATTTTTTACTGCTCCCGGGAAAATGCTTATGACACTCGGTGGAAGTAATCTGATAAATGGTTTTCCTACTATCAGTTTTTTTTCTAAAGGACCCCAAGCTCTGGAATCTAAACTTTCAGCACGATTATCTCCCATTACGAAGTATTGAGTTTCTCCAAGTGTAATCTCATGATCATCTTTAAGTATATGGTCAGAATTTACATACTTTTCGGTTAAAGTGAAACCTTCTGGATTTTCAGAATTTATTATGGTAACTGATCCATTTCTAATTTTTACTGTTTCTCCTGGTAGGCCAATAACTCTTTTTATAAAATAAATCTTTGGTTCTTTAGGATATTTAAAAACTATAACATCGCCTCTAGATGGATTCTTTATCATTCCATAGGTTAATTCATCGACTATTAAATATTCACCAGTCTTAAAAGTAGGATCCATAGATGCACCTGATACTATGAATGGCTGGGCTATAAAAGTTCTTACGAAGACTATTATGATGACTGAGATAATCGTAAACTTTATTATTTCAAAGATTGAATTATTTTTAGTTTGCTCCATGACATACATTTTACCCTTCTATATGGTTTGACACAAGTTCCGTAGTTATGTGATACAATATATTCCGTAATTTATTAAGATAAAATTATGAAAAAATATATTTTTGTAGGTCTCGGAAATCCGGGCGAAGAGTATCTAAATACTCGACATAATGTGGGAAGAATAATTCTAGAGTCTTTTAAGAAAAAGAAGGATTTTTCTGATTGGAAATTTGATAAAAAGATAAACGCTTTAGTCTCGGAAGGGAAAATAAAGAAAACTGCCATTACTTTAGTGATGCCAGAGACTTTTATGAATAAGTCTGGCGATGCTTTAAAGAAAATTGTGAAGGTAAAGGTATCGAAGGGGCAAAAGTCAGCAGAAGATTTAGTAGTGATTCATGACGATTTAGATATACCTCTCGGAAAAGTTAAAATGTCATTCAATAAGAGTTCAGGTGGACATCGTGGAGTGGAATCTATAATTAAAGTTTTAAAAACAGAGGCTTTCATACGCGTTCGCGTCGGAGTAGTAAAAGCACTCGCTAGTGGTGCATTGAAAAAGCCGGTAGGTGATAAAGCAGTAGGTGACTTTATTCTCGGCAAATTCTCACCAGCTGAAAACGACATTTTAAAAAAGATCTCAAAACACATCGAAGAATCCCTCGAAGTCTTAGCTGTCGACGGGCGAGAAATTGCGACTGGAGTTTGTAATACGATAAAATAGCAAAAATAATATACATGTAATTTGTGGTACGCGTCCGACTCTGCTGAGTCGGCGCTCCCTCTCGACGCCTACGCGTCTCCGAGAGCCCACAAATTACATGTATATTATTTTTGCTATTTTACCGATTACTTCTTAGTAGTAGTTTTGTCGCCTGTGAATGACAATGCCATTTTTTGTTCTTTTGAATCGAACAAAGTGATTTTGAATTCGTAGGACTTTCCGAGTTCGAGCTTTGCTTTTAGCTTTTCTTCAGAACCGAATTCTGAGATGTGAACTAGGCCTGCTACACCTTCTTCTATGGAAGCTAAAGCGCCGTGCTTGTTATATTTTATGATAACTCCACGAACAGTCTTATCTTTACTGTATTTCTTTGAAGCTTCCACCCAAGGATTCTCTTTAAGAGCTTTGATAGAAAGGGAAATTTTATTGTCTTTGATTTCGATTATTTTTACCTTTATACTCTGCCCGATCTTAAATAATGTGCGAGGATCTTCTACTAGTGACCAGTCGATTTCTGAGATGTGAACTAGACCTTCTAGACCGTCTTCTATTTTTATAAATAGTCCAAAGTCGACGATACCTGTAATAACTCCGTCTAGTACATCTCCCACAGTGTATTTATTTACTGATTTACTCTTCTCTTTGCTCTCAGGACTCTTCTCGGAGAAGATTAGTTTACCTTCTTTAGGAGAAGCTGTGATGATACAAACAGAAATTTTCTTTCCAACCATTTTCTTTAACTCTTCTAGAATCTTGTCCTTATCACCATCCTGAACTTTAGGATAATGATCTGGCTTTAGCTGGGAAGCAGGAAGGAATCCTGAGATACCTTGCCATTCTAGAATCAAACCTCCCTTATTTGCCTCTATAATAGGTAGATCTAGAACTGCCTTAGTCTTAATAGCATTTTCAGCTTCGTTCCAAATAAGAGCCTGACGAGCTTCCTTAAGAGAAAGTTCTATATATCCATCTTTATTATCAAGGTCAATAACCTTTGCGGAGATAATATCTCCAACATTCATCTTCTTAACTACGTCACGAGCACTAATATATTCCTTACCGTAAATAATACCTGTTCCGAAAGGTTTAAGGTCTATAAAAACTCCTGACTTCTCTATACTAATAACTGGTCCTTCGACTACATCTCCTACCTTAGGTAGTTCTAATGAGTCATCGAACATCTTTAACATATAAGGACTTCTTAGGTCTGCTACTGGATCCTTTTTTACTTTCTTTTCTTTTATTGTTTTCTTAATCATATTTTAAGCCACTAATGTTCCGCTTTTTAAATTGATAATATAAATTTGCGGGGTTACAGTAGGGGAAATAATAAATGGGTTTCTGATTCAGACGAATCACGAATCAAACCACTAGAGATATAGACTATAACAAAAAGTGATTTTTGTCCATTTTGTATGCGGTAAAAATATGGTATAATAGACGTATATGATAATCACATACCAAGGAGCTGAATTCGTGAAAATACAATTCGGCGATATGACTATTGCACTTAACCCTGTATCAAAGGATTCTAAACTTCCGTCTTCTAGATTCGGTGCAGATATTTGTCTTATTTCTGCTAATCATCCAGACTTTAACGGTTCAGATTTAGTATCTCATGGTGATAAGAAACCTATTGTCATAGACGGACCAGGAGAATACGAATCAAAAGATGTTTTTATTCAAGGATTCGCCTCAGAGACAGAATACGGTGGTAAAAAATCTATAAATACTATTTACAAAATTCTATTAGAAGGAATGGATATATGTTTTCTCGGCGCTATTTCGAATCCAGAAATTAAAAATGAAGTTGTGGAAGCATTAGATGATATTGATATACTTTTTGTACCTATCGGTGGCGACGGAGTTCTAGATCCAGCCAAGGCATATAAACTAGCAGTATTACTAGAGCCGAAAATCATAATTCCAATTCACTACGGCGACATTTCTAAAAATAAAGACGCACTTAAAATTTTTGTAAAAGAATCAGGCGATCCAGCTACTCCACAGGATAAATTAACTCTAAAGAAAAAAGATCTAGAAGGTAAAGAAGGAGATGTAATGGTCTTAGAAGCACTTAAATCTTA
>JAUSHF010000023.1 GCA_030648705.1 bacterium | reverse complement strand
TCTCTCGCTTCAGCGATTTTTAAACCTTTGAATTCTTCGCCTGCTATTGGGAGCATTCTGCCGAATTTATCAATGATTTGTTCTTTATCTAAATGATGCTTTTCAGCAAGTCCAAAGTCCACATTACTGTGCCAAGGGGTGATAGTCATTACTCCTGTACCGAATTCCATGTCTATAACAGGGTCTTTAATAACAGTGGCTTCTATAGGGCCATTAATCCATTCTAGAGCGATTTTTTGACCATGTGTGTACTCTGTATAGCGAGTATCTTCTGGATGCATTACGACGTATTTATCGCCGAATTTAGTCTCTGGACGGGAAGTGCCGATAGTAAATGGTCCGTATTTAAAATAGTAGAATTTAGTCTTCTCTTCTTTATAAACTATTTCGTCATCGGAGATAGTGGTTTGACCTTTAGGATCCCAATTAACTATTCTGTGGCCTTTATATATAAGTCCACCGTCATACATTTTTTTAAATGCTGTGCGTACTGCTAGGTTTCGTTTTTCATCGAGAGTGTAAGCTTCGCGTGACCAGTCTATGGAAGCACCCATTTTTCTAACTTGAGATACTATAGTGGTTTTGCATTGCTCTGCATATTCATTAATTCTTTTTAGAAGTTCTTCTCGGCCGATGTCGTTTCGGCGCTTTTTCTCTGCTTTGTAAATTATGTCCTCCACTTTTGACTGTGTGGCAATGGCAGCGTGATCTGTTCCTGGGATCCAGAGAGTTCTTTTGCCCTGCATTCTGGCATAACGAACCATAATGTCTTCTATAGAAAGCATACCTGCGTGACCAATGTGTAAAATACCAGTCACATTAGGAGGGGGGAGAACCATAGAAAAATGAGGAGCGTCTTTCTCTGTGACACCTTTTTCTATACAGACATCTGGATTAAAATATCCACTTTTTTCCCATTCAGAATATATTTTTTCTTCTGTGGAAACTGGATCATACGGCTTTGAAAATTTTTCATCAATCATACGCAAATGATAGCAAAAAATAGGGGAAAAGAAAATGATTTAAAAAGATATAAAAAAGTCGCCAGAACCCCGGGGTTCTGGCGACGTGAATTTTCAAACAACTTCAACAGCTCAGTCGTTGCTCGGCGACATGGCCGGTTTTCCAACCGCACCGCCCGCCGACCTGAGGCCGGAAGGAGCGACTCCAGCATCCCTGACACGGAAGATCCGCATGGGGAGTGATGTATTGACGATGAAGTTCGTGCCGTCTCGTAGACTCGACGCTTCGAGACTCCAACGAATAGGCCTCACTGTATTCGTGGCAGATTGCAGGTCATAGAGGCGGTCAGTTTGACCATTGACCTCGATGCCCACACTAGTACCGCGTGTTGCGAGCAGAATCGGCTTTGGTGTAAGCCGGGAACTGCCTGAAGCAAGTATTTCGCCAGAATTCGCAGAATTTTTCCACAACGTGTAAGTCGTGGTAACCTCCATCGGATATTGTCCGCTGAAGTAATTTTTCGCGAAGTCGAGAGAAGTTTGATCAGAGCAGGTGAATCCGTTCCTGATGCCTGCGTAGAAGATCTCATTGACGAGATTGACACACGCACCGGACGTGTATGTCACATCGTCTGACGTATCCTTGATTCCATCCGGACCCCACCATTTGCCAACGAGGGTTTCTGACCATGAGACCAGATTCCCATTCGCCGTGTTTGTGGAGATATTCCCCGAATAAGCGAACGCATGATAGAAGTCCGAGGACTCCATTACGAACGTGACTTGCTGTGGGAAAAATGCTTCCACTGACTCGATGTGAACAGGGAAGAGTAACCGACTGCCGAATTGCCCGGAGAAATCTCCTTGCGGGGAATTCGTTCCATCCCAGATTGGGAAGGATGATGATGTCGATGTGACCGCGTCTCCAGGCCGGAAGTATCCGGTCCAGATACCATTGTCCATCGAATGCCTGCGGATGCAGGCTGTCTCCGGAAGATTTCGCACCAGGCTCCCAGACGAACGGCTTTCGACCACCGCCATGATATTTTGCATGGCTTGAGGGTATTTCGGAGCGCTCGATGCGAGCGTGAACGTCCCGAAGGTGTTCACGGCTGCGTTGACGCTTGTGACTTGAAACGTGCCGAAGGCGATTACCGCGATGAGGATGTTAAGGATTTTTTTCATGGGATTGTATCTTTCGTTGTTCTTTGTCTGTTCGTTTGTGGTTTACGTTTGGTTCGTGTTGATCGTGTTGTTGTTTTGTTCTCAAAAATCTCAGTACTCAAAGTGCTTTTTTGGTTTTCTACACTTTTTTGTTGGGAGTACGAAGATAAACTAGCTAAGTAATATACTAGCAAACAATACAGCTTTTGTCAATGACTAGATTGACAAATTATCTAGATATGATAGAATCACCATGTTAATAAAAATTACACAAGTAATCAAAATTTATGAATATATTCAATATGAAAGTAAAAAATATCGGTTTCGCTTTTGTTCTAGGGCTAATATTAGCTTTAGTTAGCGTTTCTGTTACTAAGGCAGAGGGTGAAAATACATCTTTAGGAAATGTTGTACCTAATACTACAACTTCTAATACAGATGGAGGTCTTAATGCTGGTGTGAATCCTACAGATCCAGCTAATACAGACAATACCAAGATTGTTCCTCCGACAGATAGATCTAATAAAGATGATACGAAAATCGTTCCTCCAACAGGTGGATCTAATACTGATGATGAAGGTATTACACCAACACCATCACCAACTCCAACTTCTAGATCTTCAAGATCAGGAAGTAGTTCTAGAACTAATAGGGTTGTATCAGCTCTCGTAGCACCAGTAGCTACTCCTTCTATCTCAGTGATTTCATGTCCTATCATGAATTCCTATATGAAAATAGGTGCAGATAATTTAAGTTCTGAAGTTTCCAAACTACAAGTTTTCTTAAAGTTTGTTGAAAATATAGATGTAGATATTACAGGTATATTTGATACAAAGACTGACGGAGCAGTAAGAGCTTTTCAAGCAAAATATCTAAGTGATATTATGGGTCCTTGGGATGCGACAATTTCATCTGGATATGTCTATATTACAACTCTTAAAAAGATAAATGAGATTGCATGTAAAAACGTTAGAGCGTTAACAGCAGATGAGTTAGTCATTATAAATGCATATAAGGAAAGGATTGCATCTATTGCAAATGGTACTGATGTATCTTCACTCGTAAATCTAGAAATTCCTGAATTTGGAACAATAAAGAATGCGAATGGTGAATCAGTAGTAAAAGGTGGTAATTCTGATCAGACAGCATCCGCAGAGTCTTCTAAGGTTGGTGGAAAACTTGCTAATTTCTTTAGAAAAATATTTAATTTCTTACTAGGTAGATAATTTAAGCCGAGAGAAGATTAAAGGGAAAGATTACCACGAGCGCGAATAGCACTCGTGGTACTTTTCTTTTCTCTTTGGTATTTTAAGAATCCAGCTATTGCTATCATAAATGCATTATCTCCCGCGAGACTTTTTTCTGGTAAATGTAAATTGAAATCTTCTTGTTCGGCCATTTTTATAAACGCCTCTCTGATTTGTGTATTTGCAGTGACACCACCTCCGATTATTAAATCTTTCACACCGATTTTTTGTCCTGCTTCTAAAGTCTTTGCCAATAGAACTTCTATTACAGCATTCTGGAATTCATAAGCTATTTCCTTTTTATCATCCTCAGTAATTTTAGGGATTTTTTTTAAGGTATAAAGAACGAAGGTTTTAAGGCCAGAAAATGAAAAATCTAAATCTTTAGAATGCAACATTGGACGAGGCAGGGGATATAGAGGTGGAATATTTCCTTTTTCTAATACTCTCACTTCTGCGTATTTAGATATTTCAGGTCCTCCGGGATATGTCATCCCTAGTAGGCGTGCTACTTTGTCAAAAGCTTCACCCACAGCATCGTCTCTAGTAGATCCTAATATTTCATATTCACCTAATTTGTTTATTTTTACTAATTCTGTATGACCTCCGCTTATGAGAAGTGCTAGGGCTGGATATGAAATTTTTTTTATAAAAAGATTTTCAGAATTTTCTTCGGAATCTTCTTTATTTTCTTCGGAGTTTTCCTTAGAAATTAAAGAGGTTACGATGTGACCCTCCATATGATTTACTGGTATGATGGGCGAGTCCCAGATTCCACCAAGCGATTCTGCAAAAGTGATACCGACCCATAGTGCGGGCTCTAATCCAGGACCTTCGGTTACTGTTATGAGGTCTATTTTGTTTTCCTGTGAAATTTTTCCATTTGCATCCAGTAAGCCAGCTTCCTTAAGTGCAATGTTATAAAGTGGATCAATGTTCTTAGTATGTTCACGCTTCGCTATCATAGGGAAGA
>JAUSHF010000006.1 GCA_030648705.1 bacterium | reverse complement strand
AACTATATCCAAATATGTAAAGGAGCAGGGTATCGAAAAAGATTACACCAAACTCCATGAAGACAAACCAACGTTATTCGACTCTATAATCTAACGAAGGCACTGATACCTCGGCAGCTTGCTGCGAGGTAGTTCATTTTCATTTGATTTAAAAGTACAATGCACCCTGTCTGTAGAGTGCTTCGCGCCATACTATACAATAAAATTAAGACATTTGCAATAATACGATATTTTGTGTATTATATACATGCGTGTCGTATGATTGCGCTATTCGTAAGAATAGTGAGGAAAGTCCGAACACAGCCGTGCAGTTTTCTGTACGGAGAATGGTAGTGGGTAATACCCATCCGGGGAAATCCCGAGAGGTGCGAAAAGTGACGCTCTATCGAAAGAAATGAGCATCCTCGCCTTTAAAAGCAGGATGAATTCTCGTGGAAACGCGAGAGGTGAAACGGCTAAACCCTTACTTCTGTGCAAGTTCGTGCTGTTACTCGGTACCATTTTCTGTGTAAATATTTACGCGATATTTATTCCGAAAATGGTACCGAGTACAGAGTAACGCTAGAGGCAAATAGTGATATTTGTCCCAGATAAATAATCATAGATTACAAAATTCGGCTTATAGACACGCAAAATAAAAAACAGGGGGTTAAACCCCCTGTTTTTTATTTATTGCGTCTTTCTTAAAAAATTTGCTATAATTACTGACATAATATTAAAAAATATGGAACCAATACAAAACCTCGAAGAGTTAGGTGTAAATAACTCTAAAATAGATAAAGTTTCTCTAATTTTATTTGTGTTAAGTATCATAGCTTTAGTGGTGACCGTTACTTTTTACAAAAATATATCTAATGATTTATTAAAATCTACAGTATTCGCTCTTGGTGCAGTACTAACCATCATTCCATGGTCTATAAACAAGTTATTCAAAAAGACTTTGAATATTCCTTTAAATACCATTACTTATTCATTATTTGGAATAATAGTAATATCTCTTATTTCTGTATTTGTAAGCGGGGATATTAATAAGTCTATTTTCGGTTACGGAGTAGAAACTATTACTGGAGGATTTATCTGGATATTGTCCATATTCGTTATTTTAGCCTCTTCTATACTATCAAATAAAAAAAGTTTGTCGGTTGTTTATAAAACTTTGGGAATATTATCTATTATATTTATTATTTTTAATTTCGTCAGTATATTCTGGGGTGTATTTGGGAAGGTTATTAATTTCGCCGGTTTGTGGAGTGATGCAGGCATCATACTCGCTACTATTATTTTAGTTTCTGCTATACTAATTCAGTTCACAAATCTATCTCTTTGGAAAAAGATTTTCTTATATGTACTTATTGCTGTATCTTTGGTTACTGAATTTATAATTTCCGTACAGTTTTCATCTATTTGGTGGGTAATGAGTGCTTTCTCTCTATTGCTCATAATTGTTTCTTGTATTGATTTTAAAAGGGGTAATGGTAGAGAAGATACAGCATTTGCTTCTAGAAGTTTGATACCTTATACACTGATAATAATTTTTGTACTGTCTCTACTTCCAGTAATAATACCTCTCAGTCAGATTACAAAGATTAAATTTTTACCATTCTCTGTAAACTATGTTGATCAGTTCTCTTCAAACATTGCTATTACAAGTAGCGTAGGCCAATCTGCTATTAAAGCAGACCCAGTATTCGGTCCTGGACCAAATATGTATCTTGAAGTTTACAAAGCAAATAGGCCAAAAGAAGCAAATAATTCTATTATTTGGAGTGTGGATTATTGGTATGGTTTCGGAACCATTCCTACATTAATGATTTCTACTGGAATTCTTGGAATATTGGCTTGGTTAATATTTATAATTTCTTTTGCCATCAGATCTCTTAAGACTGTCTTTTCTGATATAGATAGAGGAGAGAAAAATCTTTACTCATTCCTTTCTGCTATTCTAGCCTTATTCTTTGGAACAATGTTATTCATTCATGTTTCAGGAATAATGCTAATCGGAATTACGGCACTATTTGTATCAGCATACATCGGATCTTTGGTACAAATGGGAAGAGTAAAGATTGTAACTTTGGGAGAGAATAGTAAATTTTCCATCACTACACCTATCATAGTCTCTCTACTTATTCTAGGATCACTGTTCTATTTATACAGACAGTCCACTATATTATTAGCTTCTTCGAAATTTGATAAGGCAAATATTTTACTTGCAGAGAAACAGGATTTCGCTGGAACAGAGGAATTAATATTAGAGGCCGCTAATTCTACCAATTTTGATCTATACTATAGATCTCTAGTAGATTTGAAACTTATTCAAGCAGGTAATATATTAAACTCTACTAATAAGCTAGAAAAAGAAGAAGATAAAAAAGCTTTCACGGACGTATTCCAGTCAGCAGTAAATTATGCAAAGAAAGCTCTCGAATTAAGTCCTAACGACTATAATAACTATTTATACTTTGCAAAGATGGCAGAGACTTCATATACACTAGGACAAAAAGATTCTTACGAGCAAGCAAAGGCATCATACACGAAAGCATTATCAATGTATCCTAATAATCCTTCCATAGTATTATCATTAGCTCGTTTAGAAGGTATGGCCGGTAATATAGATGAAGCAGAAAAAATAGTGTTATTTGCTTTAAATATCAAGCCAAATTATTTCGATGCTGCAGTATTCTTGGCCCAAATATATGAACAAAAGAAAGATGTTCCAAAGATGATTGAGGTTACTACGTATATCGTTAAAATGATTGCTCCACAGGAATCGGTAGAATGGTATTATAAACTCGGATTCTTACTTTATACAGATGGTAAGTTTAGTGACTCTGCTCAAGTACTAGGTAGGGCGATACAAATTACTCCAGAATATGCTAATGCTAGATATTTCTACGGTTTAGATTTAGCTAGATTAGGTAAATTCCAAGAGGCAATAGAACAGTTCAAAATAATTAGACAGACAAATCCTGAAATTAAAGAATTAGATCAAATAATTTCAGATCTAGAACTCGGTAAACAGCCAAAATTAGATCAGAAGACATCAGCCCCAGTTACTGCAGATTCGAGTAAGAAAGTTACAGCCCCTACAAAGAGCACTGTAACTACAAAGAAGAATTCTGGAACTACTACTAAGAAGAAATAATATTTTGTCTGAATAAAACAACATGGTTAAGCGAATGATTAAGGTTTTTAAGAAGGAAATAGGCGGTCTGCACGAGGCTGCCTATTTGCTTGCATTCTTTACTATATTGTCTCAAATCTTAGGCTTAGTTAGAGATAGACTGCTGACTTATTTCTTAGGAGTTGGTGCAGACCTAGATATTTATTATGCTGCATTTAAGATACCTGATATAATTTTCTTCTTCTCTGCGTCCGTAGTGTCTGTATCAGTCCTTGTACCTTTCATAGCAGAGAAGATGGAAGAAGGTAATGAAAATGCAAAAAAATTTACTAATTCTGTATTTGCTCTTTTTTCTGTATTCATAATAGTAGTATCGATAGTAGCATTTTTTGTAATGCCATACATATTACCTGTATTATTTCCGAGATTTTCTCCAGAAAGTATGAGTACTCTGGTAAATCTTTCAAGGATTTTACTACTACAGCCTATATTACTTGGAGTCTCTAATTTCTTTGGGAGTATTGTTCAGTCTTTTCGACAGTTTATCGTCTACGCATCTGGGCCAGTGCTTTATAACGCGGGAATAATAATTGGAATAATATTTCTATATCCATATTTCGGACTCTATGGTCTAGTCTACGGTGTACTGATAGGTGCACTTCTGTATATATTGGTTCAAATACCAACGATTGTAGAAAAAGGATTTTTCCCGAAATTTAGTTTAGATATAGATTGGCCGAAAATTAAAAAAGTGGTGGTAATAGCTCTTCCTCGCACATTTACTTTGGGAGTAGGGAGTTTGTCTATACTCTTCTTAGTGTCTCTAGCTTCTAGAATTATGGAAGGTTCAGTATCCATTTTTTCACTTTCGATGAATCTTCAAAGCGTACCTTTAGCTGTGGTGGGTGTGAGTTATTCAATGGCTGCATTTCCTTTGCTCTCATCGCTTTTCTCTAAAAATAAAATCGAAGCTTTTATAAATGAGATAAAAGTATCACTTCAGCATATTATATTCTGGTCCCTTCCGATCATAGCTTTATTTGTCGTTTTGCGTGCACAAATCGTGCGTGTAATACTCGGTTCAAGTACTAAATTTACTTGGACAGACACCAAACTCACCGCTGCAGTGTTTGCAATGTTTACTATATCAGTACTCGCACAGGCGGTGGTTATGCTTTTCACTAGAGTATATTATTCTGCAAAAATTACTTATGTCCCTCTAATAGTTAATTCTATATGTGCTGGATTATCAGTGATTTTGGGATTCGCTTTTTTGAGGATTTTTAGATCATATCCATGGTTCAGCGAGTTTATGTCTGATCTTTGGAGAGTGGACTCTGTGACGGGTAACGAAGTGCTGATGCTGGCGCTTGGATTTACTGTGTCGGCGATATTAAACGCTTTAATTCTTTGGTATTTATTAGAGAAAAAGTTTGGTGGATTTACGAGAGGGGTTATAAAGACATTCATCCAATCAATGGTATCAGCATTATTCATAGGTGTTATCTCATATTCTATGCTTAATGTTTTTGACTCAATATTCGCATTAGACACAGTAGTAGGAGTCTTCTTACAAGGTTTCTGTTCTGGAATTATCGGAATCGCTGTTGGAATAATATTCTTAGTAGTAGTCGGTAATG
>JAUSHF010000004.1 GCA_030648705.1 bacterium | reverse complement strand
GAAAATAAAGACGAAAAAATAAAGTCGAAAATAAAAAATTCTTTACACGAAGTTGTAGGTCAAAAAATAGAATCTCCAAAAAATAAGCAGATGAAAATCTCAGCAAAAGAATATTTTGGATTTAATGAAGAATCTACACCGAAGCAAACTGAAATCAGAGCCACTCGTATTACAGAACCTATAAAAAATACTTCAATATGGGGAACTCTGAATTCCCTACTTCGCCAGCTTATCTTCGAAGATCTTCGTGGGAAGCTCGGTGGTACATACAGTCCTCATGTCAGACTAGATAAAAATTTAGGTCATCATGCATGGAGTGTATCAGTAGGAGTTAAACCTGAACTAACTAAACAAGCTGAAGAAATTATTAAAAATAATATTTTAAAAATAGCTTTAGCAGATAAAAAAGACAAAGATTTGAAAAGCCGTTTTGAAGAGACACAGAAAATGCGATTAGAAAATATTTTGACTTTGGAGAGTTCGGCGGGAGAAATAGCAGATTTCGCTATTGATGATTTAGCAAATTTTGAAAAAATAAAAAATGTGAATGAAGGACTCAGAGAAAGGCTCGCAGTAACATTCGAAGATGTTTGTTCTCTCGCTAAGAAAGAGCTTCTTCCTGAGAAACTTTTCTGGTTTATCGAGGAACCATAGAGAGATAGCTTAGAAAAAGATGATTAGTAAAAAACAAAGAAAAACAGCTATTAAATAGCTGTTTTTCTTTAAACCGATCGACTATCTCTTGCTCTTTTTTCCACCCTTCTTTGATTTCTTTGTTGTTTTTCTAACTGCCTTCTTTGCCTTTCTTTTTGTTGCCATTTTTGAAATAATTAAAGGCTAATAATGTTCCCACTTCAGCGAACGACGAGACGCCAAAGATAAAATCATTTTCCCTGACGAAGATCTATAAAAAATTTATAAAAACTTGTAACGAAAAAGATTTTACAATCCTTCTTAATTATACAGAATTTTTTTATAAAATAATTCTAAAAAAATTAAAATGTGTGGATAAGTAATTTTTTTAATTTGTGCTCGGGAGAGGACTCGCACCTCCACGCCTTACGGCACACGCACCTCAAGCGTGCTTGGCTACTAATTACAACACCCGAGCAATATATTTATATTTTAATTACTCAGTCTTCGCTTCTGCTTTTGATTCCACTACCTCCCCTTCACCCACTGATGTCTTATCTTCTTTTAATTCCATAACCTTTCTCATCTGACGCTTTATTTCTTTTGTAGCTTTTTCTCTAATGAAATATAATTTTGATCTGCGAACCTTTGCTCTTCTCATAACTTCTATCTTATCTATCATGGGAGTATATAGGGGGTAAATTTTCTCTACACCAACTCCGTCCATAACTTTTCTAACTGTAAAAGTAGCCCCTGCTGTAGTACCATGTTTGCGAGCTATTACTAGACCTTCAAATGCCTGAAGGCGTGTCTTATCTTTTTCCTGAATTTTCTGCCATACACGAACTGTGTCGCCAGCTGTAAAGTCAAGCTTTTTTCTCTCTTCTATATTAATAGGTGATATTATTTCTGTCTTCATAGTGATTAATAATCTAACATATTGCTCATTTTTAAGCAAATTTTAAAGGCGGTTTTAAGGGCGACTATTCACCTCTGACACTATTCACTAGTAACAGAAGCTGTGGTATCTACAGGAACAGGTTCAGGCTCCGTAGATTCTGGAGAAATAATAGGTATCTCTTCAGATTCTATGACTGGTTCCACCGCCTCGATCACAATATCAGGTACCACATCTACAGGAGTGGTAGAGTCTGTATTCACTTCCACATCTTTAGTAGTGGTGGTTTCCTCAGATATTGGAGGGGTTGATGATGATACTGATATTACTACATCTGTTGTGGTAGAAGAAGAAATGGAAGATACATCCGTGGATGTCGCGGAAACTATTGTAGTTATACTTGTCGTGGTACTTGTAGTACTCATCACGATAGGAGTCTTTACTATCTCTCCCCCACATCTTCCTGGTTCAGTATGCATAACACCATTTGATACATATATACATACAGGTTCCTCCGTAGAACGATCGAATATTGTAATTCCTGATGCTGTCATCTGTGAAGGATCTGGTTCAATAGTCAAAGACTTAGTCTTAACACTATCAGTAATAATAGATAATACACTCATCACACCTTCTTCGATTCTTGCTCCAAGAGAAAGCATCCAACCAGATATTACATTAATAGTAGAAGATGCAGTGATTGATGTGAGGGTCGAAGTACTAAAGTCTACCGAATAAGTAGATGACTCTGTTAACATTAGTTCTAAATTATTTAAACGCTTTTCGAGTGAATCAAATTTCTTTACTTGTTTCTGTACACCATCTAAAGCAAATATTGTTAATTTATATATATCTATTCCTTTACCATCCTCTGACATAACTTCAGCTGGAGCTTCTTCTAATCCCAAATGGAAAGGATCTGTGTCTAAATCATCGCTGTTATGATAACGTACAATCTTCATATCCTCTATATCTCTTGAGAAAAAAGAATCCTCTGATTCGGATATGTATAAAATATCCTTCTTAACATCCAACGTTGTAATATTTACAAATGCAGTTCCTGCAATATCTCCACCGACATATAATTTATAATTTGTAGAAGTAGAAGTGGTTCCTATACTGATATCTCCAAGACTATTTATAGTCAGACTTGATGTAGAAATAGATACATCACTAGAGGTATCATCTATAGTAGATGTGGAGGTTAAAGTTCCTGTGTAAACAGAAGCGAAAGATGCGGTACTAGAAGTAGTACCTGATATTAGATTGTTAAATTTAATATTTAACTCTTTGATAGACTGGAACGACAGTGCTACTAAATTTCCATAGGTAATACCCTTACTTCCTTCTTCACCAGTTACAACTTCAGGAACAACTTTTTCGAGTTCTTGAGCGATGAATCCTATCTGTGGAATATCAGAATTTTTCATTTTATAAAATCTTGGATTTGTTTTCATAAGATCTGCTAAACCATATTTAGTACCTAAATCTACAATATCTTTTTTATATGCAATATCAGAAGAGTTTGTCCATGCTCCGGCTATACTTAGAGACGGTGTGAGACCATTAATATCAAAAGCCAAAGTACCTGTTGCTGTTACATAAATTGAAGTAGAACTTCCTGTGGTAGAAAACATGGTAATACTTCCAGTAGCAGTATCTGTAGATTGTGCAATAGTGAATCTAGAAAGAGGAGTAGTTGTTCCAAGCCCCAATCTAAGATTTCGTATTAATCCTGGACCATTTGATTCACCATATACCGTAAGTACTGGACTAGAAGCTATTTGAGCGGTATAACTTTCTATCGTACCTGCAGTTGTGGATGAAATGGGAAGATCCACCCACGAAACAGCACCCGCATCTGTATCAAAGTTTAGCGCTCCTGTTTCTAAAGTATTTATAGTAGTTAGACCTGCGTCATTTACAACCATTTGAACTGCATTATTTGAATCTCTCGCAATAAAGACAGCAGGCTGTTTTTCTGGTGTTGTATCAGTAGCAAGACTAGTTGAAAAAGTCGTATCTATAGTCAAACTTGTATCCGAAGCAATAGCTACGACAGTTCTTATTTCTCCAGAAACATTGATCCTATCTCCTACGACAAGTTCAGTTGTAAATAATGTTGATGATCCAGGAACTGTTAATGTGGCATCTCCTGGATTGATATCTCCTGTTAATTCCGAAGTCGCTGCGCCAGTGAATCTACCACCACCAGCAACGTCAAGTTTAAGAAGGGGTGCTATCAATCCAATCCCCACATTCCCATTCTGCAAAACCGTCAACCCTGAAGTCCCCGCGACACTTAAACCCCCCGCAAATGTACTTGTCGCAGTAGTACTCGTAGCATTAAAGTATGAAGCAAGGACTCCATCGGTGGTGGTGGAAGTTCTGAGGAATCCATCACCTAGAGTCCAGTTTGAACCACC
>JAUSHF010000058.1 GCA_030648705.1 bacterium | reverse complement strand
AGCGGATATGATGCAGGGTAAACTTTCTCACATGTCACCACTCGGAGGAGCTATTTTAGGAAAGAGGAAGGGAGATGTGATAGAAATAATGGCTCCAAAAGGAAAGACAAAGTATACGATTAAGGACGTGGAATAGTTTTTAAATGGTAGAGGTAGGAAAAGTTCGTAATTTTTTAAATAAACAATAAATGGCCTCATTAGAAGAATTAAAATCCACAAGACTAGCAAAACTTGAAATCTTAAAGAAAGCGGGAATGAATCCGTTTCCAAGTAAGGTTCCTCGCTCTTTTTGTCTGGCTGATGCTAAAGCTGGCTTTGCAGAAAATGAGAAAAGCGGTAAGGAATTTTCTATCGTTGGAAGAATAATGGCTATTAGAGGACAGGGAGCTATACTCTTCGTGGTTCTGTATGATGGAAAAGGTAAGTTCCAGGCAGTTTTTAAAAAAGATGAAATCGATGAGAAATTATTTCAATTATTTGCTGATGCGGTGGATATTGGAGATTTTATCTCTGTTACGGGAAAATTCTTTGCCACACAGCGTGGAGAGGAGAGTATACTTGTAAAGTCTTGGACTATTGCTACGAAGACTCTTTTGCCTTTGCCAGAAAAGTGGCATGGTATTCAGGATTTAGATGAGCGTTATAGACTTCGTTATTTAGATATATTGATGAATGAGCATCTTAGAGATTTGCTTATAAAAAAATCTAAGTTTTGGGATGTTACTCGTAATTTTATGAAAGAAAAAGGTTTCCTAGAAGTGGAAACTCCTACGCTAGAGGTTACCACTGGCGGTGCTGAAGCCACTCCGTTTAAGACACATCACAATGATTTTGATTTAGATGTCTTCTTAAGAATATCAGTAGGGGAACTTTGGCAAAAGCGTTTAATGTCTGCTGGCTTTCCTAAGACTTTCGAAATCGGTAAGGCGTATAGAAATGAAGGTACTAGTCCTGAACATGCACAGGAGTTTACAAATATGGAATTCTACTGGTCTTTCGCTGACTATACTGATGGAATGGAATTAGTGAGGGAAATGTATATCAGAATCGCTAAGGAAGTATTTGGACAAACGAAATTTACTACTCGCGGACATACTTTTGAATTAGATAGCGAATGGGCAAGTATAGATTATTCTCTCGAGATAAAGAAGCAGACTGGTATAGATATTGGGACAGCTTCAGAGAAAGAAATGATGGCTAAATTAGAAGAATTAGGTGTTAAATACGAAGGTCAGAATCGCGAAAGGTTAACCGATACACTTTGGAAATATTGTAGAAAAAATATTTCAGGTCCAGCATTTTTAATAAATCACCCTGTCTTAGTAGCACCTCTTGCAAAAAGCGTGATGGATAAGGATGGAAAGCCGACTGGTGTCGTTCAAATGTTCCAGCCGATCATAGCAGGAAGTGAACTCGGAAAGGGATATTCAGAATTAAATGATCCTATCGATCAAAAGAAGCGTTTTGATGATCAGCAGAAATTAATCGATTCAGGTGATACAGAAGCCATGATGGCCGACTATGAATTCGTAGAAATGCTAGAGCACGGAATGCCACCTACATGTGGATTCGGATTTGGAGAAAGATTTTTCGCTTTCTTAGCTGATAAGCCACTTCGTGAATTACAGGCGTTTCCACTGATGCGACCCAAAAAAGACTAGGAGATATTTTTTTAATTTAGCTAATTATACTTGTAAGATTATCCACCAAATTTGTTTGACTTCTTTACATCATTTGCATATAATTGATGCATGAGCACTAATTATATGCAAAAAGTTAAGGAATTTCGACTTAAAAATAACCTTTCACAGGAGCAGCTCGCTAAGGTTATTGCTGTGTCTCGTCCTACATATACTGCTATCGAGTCTGGCAAGCAAACACTGGGTGCAGATCAGGCACAAAAACTAGCCTCAATGCTGGGAGTTACAGTTGATGAACTTCTTTCGGGTAATATTGCCAATATCGCAAAGTATAGGCATATGATATTGACCTATCTACGAATGAATCTCACAAGCAAAGCTGATAATAAAATTCCCAAGACAAAACTAGCTAAACTTTTATATCTTTCTGATTTTGCGTGGTTCTATGATCACTCGGAAAGTATGAGTGGAATGCAATACAGGAGAATAGCTTATGGTCCCGTACCAGATACTTTTTTTCGTGTTATTGATGAACTTGAGGTGGAGGGGAAGATAGTTGTCGAAAGAAAAAGAGATAATGGTAAAGAGATGTTCTTAATCAGTGAATCAGAAAGTAATAAAAATGAAAAAATTAACGATCTATCTTCTGAGGAATTGAAACTGATGAGCGAAATTGGTAAGAAATGGAAAGATAGAAAGACAAATGAAATAGTTAATTTCACTCACAATCAACTTCCGTATATGATTTGCCGACCAGATGAGATTATCCCTTATGAGCTAATAACCCAGGAAGATCCAGAAATGGTCTTCTAGTAAAGACATGCAAGGTAATTATTCTGTACGAATTGAAAAGTTTGCTGAAAGACATTTTATAAAAAGCTTTGAAAAGAAGTATAAAAGTCACTGGGATGTTACCTTGAGAGCTATTATTGCTGGACTAGAGCGTATAGACCTGCTCATCACTACAAGCAGGGCAGAGACGATCTGTGATGTTGACGGTATTAAGATTATTAAAACCGAATTTCGAGTCGATAGAACTCAGGAATCCGCAAAGACATCTGGTAATAGATGTATTGTTGCTTGGAATCAGGAAAAGCAATTTGTTTCTGTTCTTCTCGTATATTGTAAAACTGATATTGCTGGTAATAATGAGACGGCAGAGTGGCAGAGAATTGTTAAAGAAAACTATCCAGAATATCGCCCAATTTTTAATTAAATGGATAAGTACAGTATATAAAAAAGTAATACCATTGTTATTACTTTTTTTACTATATTTATCCACATAATTACTTTGTTGCATTGTGGGACGAAGTGGTATAGAATATGTGGCAGGTGGGATAAAGTGGTAAACAAAATTAGAGCGAAAAATTTTGGGAACACTCCCACTAAAAATATATGTTGATCGGAGAATATACACATTCAATAGACGATAAAAACAGAGTTTCGCTCCCTGTTAAATTTCGTCAAGAAATGGGCAAAAAAATCGTTTTGACTCCAGGACTTGATAATTGTCTGTTCGCCTTTACGGTGAAGGAATGGAATAAAATTTCCGACAAACTCGCAGAGTCTTCAATGCTTCAGGCAGACACACGAAGTTTTAACAGATTTCTCTTCGGTGGTGCAGTAGAAGTAGATGTAGATTCTATCGGAAGAATACTAGTTCCTGACTTTTTAAAAAGCAGAGCTGGTCTTAAAGAAAAGGTTTCAATAGTCGGTGTACAGAATAGAATAGAAATCTGGGACAACGTGTCATGGAATGAATATAAAAAGGTCGTAGAGAAGAAAGCTGATGCTTTAGCTGAGAAGCTTGGTCAAGTAGGTATGCTTTAAAAGCCGAAAGAAGCAAAAGCTAAATCACACTTTTTATATGATCATTTCGCTACACACGACAGTTCTTTTAAAAGAATCCATTGATGGATTAAATATTAAGAAAAGTGACGTCTATTTAGACGGAACGCTTGGTGGAGGGGGACATTTTCTCTTAGCGCTCGAACGTGGAGCTAAACTTGCTATCGGTCTCGACAGAGATGAAATGGCATTAGCTAGAGTTAGAGCAAAGATAGAAGATGCAAATTTTTCAAAATACGTGCTCATGAACGAAGATTTTAGAATGATGGATAAAGTAGTAGTTTCTCTAGGTTTAGAAAAAGTAGATAAAATTCTTCTAGACTTAGGATTATCAAGTGATCAATTAGACATGTCAGGTAGAGGATTCACTTTTCAAAAAGACGAACCATTGCTTATGACTTTTAAAAAGAATCCAGGACCAAATGATTTAACTGCAGAGAAAATAGTTAATACTTGGGACGAGGAAAACATCGCAGATATTATTTACGGCTGGGGAGAAGAAAATTTCTCGAGAAAAATAGCAAAAGCAATAGTAAGTGAAAGAGCAAAGAAACCGATAAATACTACATTTGAATTAAAGGAGATTATCAGTAAAGCGGTTCCAGGATTCGCGAGACACGGCCGAATACATCCAGCCACGAAGACTTTCCAAGCTTTAAGAATAACGGTAAATGATGAGATACGAGCACTGGAGGAAGCATTAGAGAAAGGGTTCGCACTTCTAAATTCAAGCGGAAGAATGGGAATAATATCATTCCACAGTTTAGAGGACAGAAGAGTAAAGAATTTTTATAGAAATAAATCAGATGAAGGTTTGGGAAAATTAATCACAAAGAAGCCGATAGTACCAGAAGACGGAGAAAGATTAGTAAATCCTAGATCGAGAAGTGCAAAGTTAAGAATTATAGAAAAAATTTAAAGGAAAATTTAAAATACAAGATACAAAATACAAAATATTAAAAATTTAATAAAGAAAAGATAAGATGACTCGAAAATTATTACAAACAAAAGAAAAGATAATAAGTTTAAGAAAGAAAATATTTGTCTCTTTTCTTTTGTTTACAATAATCTTTAGCGGAGGATTCTACGGACTTAGCATAAAGAATGCCATTCTCCATGCAGGTACTATTAAATCACTAGAAAGAGAGTCAAAGGGTCTAGAGCTATCTATCTCATCATTAAATTCCGAATATCTAGCATTAAAGAACTCTATTACACCTAATGTAATGGGTGAAAGAGGATTCGTAGTAGTTCCTGTTAAACAATTTATTTCTAAAAAGACTCTTAGTAACGTAGTGTCTTTTGCTCATGAAATCTAATCCTAGATGGCGATTAATAACTATAGTAGCTTTCTTTCTTTTATTCTCTTTAATTATTGCAGGTAATTTATATAAAGTTCAAGTATATTCTCATGACGCATATACGAGAATAGCGGATAAACAGTATAGTAATGGTGAAGGGGATATTTTCGATAGAGGGCAAATATACTTTACATCTAAAGATGGGAATAAAGTTTCTTTTGCTGGGGTAAAAGAGGGATATATAGTAGTAGCTGAAATAAATAAAATTATAGATGTAGAAGATACTTTCTCGAAGATTTCCGCAGTTATTCCTTTAGATAAAGATGATTTTTTAAATAAATTAAATAAAAAAAGTGTTACTTCGGTAGAGCTTGCTAGACATATAGAAATAGATAAAGGTGATGAGATAAAAGCAAAGAAAATACCGGGGATTAGACTAGCGAAGGAAAGATGGAGATTCTATCCGGGTAATGAACAAGCCTCTCATGTGATAGGGTATTTCGGATACGGTAAAGATTCTACTCTAAGCGGTCAGTATGGTTTAGAGAATTTTTATGAAAATGTATTAACTAGAAAAGATGAAAATCTTTATGGAAATTTCATTGCAGATCTTTTTATAAACTTTAAAAAGACTGTAGTGGACGGTGAAGATTTATCAGGCGATGTGGTGGCAGGCATAGAACCGACTGTGGAAAATGAATTAGAAATAAATTTAAATAAAATACAGAAAGCTTGGAATCCAGAATTAGTGGGAGGAATTATTATGGATCCGAAAGACGGGAAGGTGTTAGCAATGGCTTCTTTACCTAGCTTTAATCCTAATTCTTATGGTTCTGCAAAGAATGGTCGTGTATATGCAAATCCTCTAGTGCAAGGAAGATACGAGCTAGGATCTATTATGAAGCCGTTAACAATGGCGGCAGGACTTGATAGTGGTGCTATTACAGCTAAGAGTACTTATAAAGACACTGGATCTATAACTCTAAATGGAAGAACTATTAGAAATCATGACGGTAAAGTTCATGGTGTGACTTCGATGCAAGAAATCTTAAGTCAATCTTTGAACCTAGGCGCTTCGTATGTCGCTTTAAAAATGGATGTGGACAGTGATAAATCATTCGGTGCATATATGGAAAGATTCGGCCTCGGGACTTCTACTGGTATTGATTTGCCTTATGAATTAAATGGAGATATTAGAAATGTAAAAAGTAAACGTGAAGTGGAGAGAGCTACGGCTTCATTCGGTCAGGGTATCGCGGTAACTCCGATAGAGATGGTTAGAGCTTTAGCATCACTTGCTAACGGAGGGTATTTAATAACACCTCATGTGGCGGATAGTTTAGAGTATAGACTCGGAACTTCTAAAGTGGTGGACGGTGGTGAACCTGTGAGGATTTTGAAAAAAGAAACTACAGATGATGTTACGAAAATGTTAGTGAAGGTGGTGGATGAAGTCTTGAAAAACGGAACCGTAAAAATGGATAGATGGAGTATAGCGGCGAAGACTGGAACGGCTCAGATTGCAGATCCTGTGAATGGAGGGTATTATAAAGATAGATTTCTTCACAGTTTCTTTGGATATTTTCCGGCTAATGATCCTAAATTCGTAGTATTCCTATATCAGTTATATCCTAAAGGTGCCCAATATGCTTCAGAGACCCTCACGGATCCATTCATAGATTTGACCAAGTTTTTATTAAATTATTACGAAGTTCCACCAGATAGATAAAAATATGAATTTAAAACAAATTTTTAAAAAAATCATTACACTCATAATAACTTTGGAGGCTATTATTATTCTTAAGAAATATTCTCCAATAGTGATAGCTGTGACGGGTAATGTGGGTAAGACTACCACTAAAGATGCCATATATGCTGTCTTATCTCGTGAATTATTTATACGCAAGAGTGAAAAAAGCTTCAATAGTGAGATAGGAATTCCTTTGACTATTCTCGGTTGTGATAATGCTTGGGACAATCCTTGGCTTTGGCTAAAGAACATTACTACTGGTTTGGAATTGATTTTTTTTAAGGATGAATATCCTAAATATTTAGTATTAGAAGTGGGTGCGGATCATCCAGGAGACATTCGCTCTGTTTCTAAATGGCTTAATCCAGATATAGTGGTAGTGACCAGAATTCCTGATGTGCCTGTGCATATAGAATTTTTCTCATCACGTGGCGAGCTTCTAGAGGAGAAATCATATTTGGTGGGAGCGATGAAAAAAACTGGTACTTTAATATTAAATGCTGATGATGCAGACGTACTTAGAATGAGAGAGAAGAATAAGAATGTGAAGGTAATGACATATGGAATAGATAATACTGCAAATGTTAGAGCGGTGAAGACGGGAATACTTTATCATACGGAAAGTAAAATGAAGGTGCTATCTGGAATGGAATTCGATGTAGAGATAAAGGGAGTGGTGAAGAATGTGAAGGTGGAGGGCGCGGTCGGCGCTCAGCACATTTATCCGGTATTGGCAGCATTATCCGTAGCGGAATCTATCGGAGTTAGCGCCGACCGCGCCCTACTCGCCCTAAAATCCTACAAACCCCCACACGGCCGAATGAATGTCTTAAAAGGAAAGAACAAGACCACTATTATAGACGATACATATAATTCTTCCCCAGAAGCATTAAAGGAGGCTTTGGTAGTTTTGAAAAATGCACATATTTCTGGTAGAAAAATAGCGGTACTCGGAGATATGTTAGAGCTCGGTAAGTATTCTACAGAAGCTCATTATGAAATAGGTAAACTTGTAAATAATTCCGCAGACATATTAGTAGTTGTCGGTATGAGAGCTAGAGGATTTGTAGAAGGGGCTCGCACGGCAGGCATGAAGTCTCATAAGATTTTCAGTTTTGAAAACTCTGTCAAAGCCGGAAATTTCCTCGACAGTTTTCTACTAAAAAAAGATTTAATTTTATTCAAAGGTTCACAGGGTGTGCGTATAGAAAAAGCCATTCTACCAATACTCGAAGACCCTAAGAGAGCGGGGGATTTACTCGTGAGACAGGAGGAGGAATGGAAAAATAGATAATAATTATAATATGAAAACAGAATTAGAAAATATAATAACACCACCAGAATCCAATAGAGAAGTATTGGTAAATAAAATAAATTCTTTATTTGAGACCTTGGGAAGTTTTATGAGATGGAAGAAGACTCCTGAATTTTTGGCGGAATATGAACCATTGAAGGGTAAAAAAATTATTCTTCTGGATGATGTGCAGGGAGTTCTAGAGGGCTTTATTCCATTTTTATCTGTAGCTACTGATGGCAATTTTTCTTTTATACATTATAAAGGACAAAGTCCAGAGGAAATATCTAAAGAGATAATAGATATGAATCCTGACATTGCTCTCATTGATTCTCTCTTAGGGTCCATACCCCGCCAGCTTGCTGCG
>JAUSHF010000048.1 GCA_030648705.1 bacterium | reverse complement strand
ACCTTTTAATTTAGGATTTTTAGCTATTTCTACAGAGACGAAGAAAGCATCTCCATCTATATGAAGAATGGATTTATTTTTTTTCTTTTCTAAATTAAGAGCAAAAGTTTCCACCATACCTATATTATAAGTGAACGTTTGTTCACTGTCGAGGAAATTAAAAAACAAAAATCTCGACGAGAATCGCGATTTTTGTTTCTAAAATTCTTTAATTTTTCAGACCTTATTTAATCAAGAATCCTACGATGAGCAAAGCTACAATGTTTAGAATCTTAATCATTGGGTTTATAGCAGGCCCAGCTGTGTCCTTGTAAGGATCTCCAACTGTATCTCCTGTCACAGCGGCCTTGTGGGCATCACTACCCTTTCCGCCATGCGCGCCCTGTTCGATATGCTTCTTAGCATTGTCCCAAGCACCTCCTCCAGATGTCATTGAAATTGCTAAGAATATACCTGTAACGATAGAACCTACTAGAAGTCCTCCTAGAGCCACTGGGCCTAGAATGAATCCTACTAGTATAGGTGCTAGAACTGGAATAAGAGCTGGGATTATCATTTCTTTAATAGCAGCTGAAGTTACGATATCCACACAGCGAGCATAATCAGGCTTAGCTGTTCCTGCCATAATTCCCTTTATCTCTCTAAACTGTCTGCGAACTTCTTCTACTACTTGTCCTGCTGCTTTACCTACTGCTTCCATTGAAAGAGCTGCGAAGTAATAAGGTAGAAGTCCTCCTAGAAATAGTCCTACGATTACCATAGGATCTCCAAGTTCAAATGCTAGACCTTTTGTCTCCTCGGTATATGAAGCAAAGAGTACTAGAGCTGCTAGTCCTGCTGAACCGATAGCATAACCTTTTGTAACTGCCTTTGTAGTATTTCCAACAGCATCTAGAGGATCCGTAACATCTCTAACTGACTGAGGAAGATCTGCCATTTCTGCAATACCTCCTGCATTGTCTGTAATAGGGCCATAAGCATCAATAGCGATTATGATTCCTGCTACTGAAAGCATACTCATAGCAGCGACAGCAATACCGTATAGACCAGCTAACCAGTAAGATAATAGAATTCCAAGAACGATAGTAATCAAAGGCCATGCAGTAGACTTCATTGAGATAGCTAGACCCTGAATAATATTTGTTCCGTGACCTGACTTAGAAGCTTCAGCAATAGACTTCACAGGAGCGTATTTAGTAGAAGTATAATATTCTGTGATGATAACTAATCCTGCAGTTACTAGAAGTCCTACGATAGCACTTCCGAATAGATCCATAACAGCGAATTTACCATTATCTATCATTAACCACTTTGTTATAAAGTAGAAACCGACAGCTGATAGTACACCAGCCGTAGCTAATCCTTTATACATAGCACCCATAATATCCTGTGACTTACCCATTTTTACAAACCATGTTCCAATAATAGAACAAATAATAGCTGTACCCCCTAGAGCTAGAGGATAAATAATAGCGTTAGTATAACCAGCACCGAATGTAACTACTGCTAGCATCATAGCTGCAATGGTAGTAACAGCGTAAGTTTCGAATAGGTCGGCTGCCATACCTGCACAGTCTCCGACATTGTCTCCTACGTTATCAGCTATCACTCCTGGATTTCTAGGATCATCTTCTGGAATTCCTGCTTCTACTTTTCCCACTAGATCTGTTCCTACGTCAGCGGCCTTTGTAAAAATTCCACCTCCTAAACGAGCGAATACTGAGATCAAAGATGAACCGAAAGCGAGACCGATTAGAGAAGACACGTCTTTAGTAATAACATAAAAACCTGTAACTCCGAGCAGAGCTAGACCTACTACTAGGAGACCTGTAACTGCTCCGCCGTTAAAGGCTAGAGTTAAAGCTGTAGAAAGTCCTCCACGAGCTGCCTCTGCAGTTCTGGAATTTGCTCTCACTGAAACGTTCATTCCAATGTATCCTGCTAGAGCAGAAAATACTGCACCGACTACGAATCCTAGAGCAATCTTTATACCTAAAGTTAACCATAGAAGTGCAAATAGAAAGACAGAAATAACTCCAATAGTTTTGTACTGTCTATTTAAATATGCCTTTGCACCTGCTTGGATAGCGGTAGCGATTTCTCTCATCTTGTCGTTACCAGCTGGTCTCTTAAGAATGTATCTTATTAAAAACAAACCGTATATGATGGCTAGAAGTGAACTTCCGAGCGCGAATATTACGTATGAATTCATGAAAATTAATGATTAATTTACTAACCTGTTACTAATAATATAGGTCTGATACTATCATATTTTAAGGTTTTGGCTAGTATTTAGGCTATAATAATTAAAAGCTGTAGATTTTTTCTAATGTTTCGACAACCAGCTTTTTTGCCTCAGCTAAAGGTAGTTTAAGATAAAAACCTGAAGCACCTTTATGCCCTCCTCCACCAAATTCTTTAGCTACTAAACTTACGTCCCATTTATCTTCATCTCTAGTTCTAATGCTTCCCTTCACCATACCATCTCTGCCCTCTATCAGAGTTACAGATACATTCCATCCCACCACAGATCTCAAAAAAGGAATAATATTATGAGCGGATACATTTTCATCTTTTATACCCTTCTTATCTAACTCCTCTTTGCTTATAGACACCAAAGCTATATTCCCTTTTCCAAATAATTCTATAGAAGATAGACCTAAACCCACAAGATATATTTCCTCTACTGAATTCGTATTATTCATATTGAAAATATATTTCTTAAAATCAGGGGCCACACCAGCGAGAATACTTCCAATAGCAAATGTTTCGGAATCAACTAAAGAATACTGAAATCCTCCAGTATCAGAATAAATTCCAAGCATTAAATTCACAGCAATATTGTTAGTAATCTCAGTTCCCCATTCTTTTAAAATCTTAAAAATTATTTGGGCTGTCGCAGGGGAATATTCGTCTATAAAATTAATTTGCCCATAATTCGTATTAGTAGGATGATGATCTATGTTTATCACTTTTAAATCCTTTGGGAAAAATTCGACGGAACCACCCTTAAACTCTTTAGTAATCATAGAGGCGCTCGAACTATCTAAAGAAATAAAAGTATCATATTTACTCTTGTCGAGCTCTATATAATTTTGATCTAATATCTTTTCTATTCCTGGAAATGATTTAAAGCCTTCGCTAATAAGAGAGTCACCACGAATAACATCTACGTTCTTACCCATACTCTCAAGAGCGAATTTCATCGCCAAGGCGGAGCCAATAGAATCAGGATCCGACTTCACATGGAAATGAAGAAAAATATTTTTCGAATCCTTTAAGGCCTCTAAAATCTCTTTTGATTTAGCTGTGTAATCTATTTTCATATTTTAAATTTAAAAACCAGACGCTAATTTAGTAATAGCAAACAAAAATAGAACCCCAAAAATAGTAGCTACAGTAGTCCACCAAGTAGGATGATCGTGGTAACTCTCAGGTAAGAGTTCCGAAGCCCCGATGTAGAGGAAGAAACCTGCAAATATAGATATGATAATTCCCAAAACATTTTCAGATAAAGTCAAAGTGCTTCCCACCACCACCCCAAGAAATGGAGCTAGTGAATCCACTGTAAGCCATTTCAAAACACTTCTTCTATTGCCACCATTTTTTAAAACAAAATTAACTGTATTTATACCATCAGAGAAATCATGCGCAAGCACAGCGAGCGCTACCACTAGACCTATAGAAAAAGAAACTTGGAATGAAAGCCCTATTATTAAACCATCAAGAAAGCTATGCAGAGATAGGCTACCAGCAGATAAAAATATAGGTCTCTTATGAGTGCTGAGGGTTTCTTCATGTTCTCCGTGACCATGTTGATGTGGCATGAAGAATCTGTCGAGAATCATGTAGATAATGAAACCTAGAATTATAAAAAAACAAACATTTGATATACCAAAATTTTGTCCGAGAATCTCAAAGGACTCAGGAATTAAATCAAAAAAAGCTAATCCTATGACCGCACCAGCACTAAAGCCTACTATTAAATGCATCTTATCTTTAAATCTCAAAGCAAATAATCCGCCCAAAAAAGTAAAAACAATAGCTAGTAAACCAAATAAATAAACCATTATTAAATAATAACACAAAAATCCCACAAGAGAAAACTCCCGCTCGTAGGCTTTTTTTGTGGGCTTTTTGAAATTAAGTATACTTTATAAGAAACTGTTTAAGCGCGTCGTAATACTTTGACTATAAATATAAGTACCACAGCACCTAGAAGTGCCACCAAGAAACTATACAAATTAAACCCACTTATTCCACTCCCTCCAAAGAAGCTCATGAGCCATCCCCCGATTACGGCACCGACAATACCGACGACAATATTCAAAATCGCACCTTGTTCTGCATCAGTCTTCATTATGATGGAAGCTATCCATCCTACTAAAGCACCGAATATAATCCATAGAATTATTCCCATACATTTTTAAATTAATTAATAATAAATTATTTTTCCTGCTCGTCTAATTTAACTGCAGCCTCAGGTATAGAGACGGTTTTTCCAATAAGTAATAACCTTACTATACCTATAGCCACTATCCAATAGACGAGCATAGCTAGCAAAGTTGTCCATTCGAAAATACTACCGACCACATAAGTAATTCGAAAGACACTTAAGAAAGGAGCTGTAAAGATATAGGTAGCCCCATAGATAAAGCTAGTGAATCCTGCCACAGGATTAGCACCGAGAAATTTCATTAGAAATCGAAATAGTAATAATATTTCTAAAATACTAAGAATATACCAGACAATCTGAGTGCCTCGATACAATGGTTTAGTTGTTGGTGAATTAAATGAGTCCATATACATAAGATGACGTATCAAATAGAAAAATATTACAATCTTAAAAAATTAAATAGAAACTTTGATAATAATTCATCAAACTTTGCACAATTATAGATTCCTCCGCAACCATGACGTTATTTAACTAGCAGATTCGAGTGGGTGACGTCAACACCCACTATCTGCTTTGAAAGAACCATACACATTTAATACGTACTACTAATTATAATTCTTTCAGAAGCTACCCATCACGCTCAATAAGGATTATAATTAACTTGATGACAGGAAAAAACACACAAATAGAGGATCCGAGGAACTCTTCCGTATCTTCAGACTCAGAACTTGTGACTCAGGCATTGTCGAATCCTGAGGATTTCTCTATGATTATGCAAAAATATTCCGCAAAGATATCTAGATATATTTGTAGAATAATTTCTTTATCTGGGGATGAAGTCGAGGATTTATTACAAAATGTTTTTATAAAAACATATAAAAATCTAAATGATTTTGATTCCTCTCTTTCCTTTTCATCTTGGATATATAGAATAGCTCACAATGAAGCAATAGACTATATTAGAAAAAACAAAAGGAATAAAAAATCAAATTCGAGTGAAGATGATGAGGACGCACTCTTAGATATAGCAGATGATGTTAATGTGTCTGAAGAAGTTCATAAGAAACATATAAGAAAAAATATCAATAAAATATTAGATTCGATGAGGGAGGAGTACAGAACCGTTCTTATATTAAAATTTTTAGAAGAAAGAGATTATAATGAAATATCAGATATTCTTAAAAAACCACCCGGCACAGTCGCCACACTAATTCACAGGGCAAAGGAAGAGTTTAGAAAAAAAACAGGTAAAGATTTAAATATAAAAGACATATAAATATGAATATAAAACAAAATCATAAAATCGAAGAAAGTGAATTGAAGACAATAAGAGATAATCGTATATCACCTAGACCAAAGTGGCTTTTCACCTTATACCAAACTATATTCTGGACAGTATTTTCTTTTCTAATATTAATGTCTGGACTAGCTCTTGGAATAGTATTTCATACATTTAAGAAATATGATTATGAAATAATAATACTTCCTTCTCTATGGGCTCTTGCATCAGTATTAATAGCGCTATTGGCAAGAATGGCATTTAGAAAGATAAGAAATACTTATAGATACGGTGAAAAACCATTGATCTTTGTAGTATTGGCGTGTGCACTACTCGCTCTTTTTTTCTATCTATTAAACATTACTGAATATATTGAGGATAGAGCAAATAATGAAATTCCAATCTATAATAAAATAGAAAGCAGATATAAACCCACTAAAATAGGACGAGAGATACTAAATAATTTAAAAACTACTACACAATAACCTTCACGAAGCAGATTAGGTAAACACCAATAAAATTCATAACAAATGACACTGGAATTAGAATCCAAATATGCATTCTAGATAGACCTATCATTGCCAAACCTAATTCATCAGGAAGTGGTGACGCTATTACGAGAGCACCTACAAATGGGACCAGCCATCTAAATAATCTAAATTTAAAAATATTTCTAACTTTTTTAATATTTACGTTACTCATCAGATTTTTTAAATCTTCAGACACTACATCGCGGATAAATAAAAATATGATCAAATCTCCTATCACTGCACCCATAGCGGCAAATAAAGATATCGTTAGTGGATTTGCACCAACAGATAATTCACTTAGAGATGCTATAGAAATCGGTGTGGTAAATAATGAAGTAAAAAATATCCCCGAAACGAACGAGGCTAATTCTTTAGAACCACCGAATAAATCCAGAAAACGAGAGAAAACTCCCAACTGCAATAATAATACAGCGATGAGCACACTGAGCAGAAAAATTAAGATATCCCTTCTCAGATGACTGCTGGTATGCCTATTTTGATTTATCATAATTCTTTATAAGGTTTATAATGTATAATCATAACATAAGTAGTTAATAAATAATTGTATATAATAATAAAAAATGCCTAAAAAAACTTTTCTAAAAAGAATAAAATCATACGTCGTGTCACATAAGATATTATCTTCTGTAATATTTATAGTAATCATAGTCGGCGGCTATTATTTATATAATAAATTATTTAGCCCCGGCACAGTAACTACATACACATTATCATCTGTCAGAAGTGGTAATATTTCATCTACTATATCAGGGACAGGGCAAGTATCTACCAATAATCAAATAGACATTAAATCGAAAACTTCTGGTGACATTAAAAAAATTTATGTGAAAACTGGTGACAACGTTAAAGCTGGTCAATTAATAGCGTCTCTGGATACCCGTGATGCAGAAATAGCTTTAGAAAGTGCTCGTCTAGCTTATGCAAAATTCGTTAAACCAGCAGATGAACTATCTCTGCTCCAGGCACAAAACGCTGTGACACAAGCAGAGAATTCAAAAGAAAATCTTAATAATACCCTTAAACAAAATATTGATAATGGATTAAGTAATGTATCTTCAGCATTCACAGATATGTCGACTGTATTAAATGGAATAAATGACTTACTAGGTACAGGAGTCTTATCTGATAATAAAATACTAAATAGTGGCGAAAAAGCTAGAAATTATAGAAAAACAGCAGAATCAAGTTATTATTTAGCAAAGAAATCTTATGATGAATTATTTAAAGAGAATGCCACAATCATCAGAGGTTCCTCAGATAGTGAAAGAATTTCATTATTAGTATTAAACTCTTACTCCACTTTAAATCTCATAAGCCAAGCATTAAAAGATACTAGAACCGCCTTAGAATACTTAAAAGACAGTGAAAATTCTAATGATAGTAGCATAAATTCTTCCGAAAGCGATTTGGCAGATTGGACAAATAGTATTAATTCCAAGATCTCTAGTCTGCAGTCAAATAAAAATGTTATAGAAAATTACGCTACAGATTTAACAGATGCAAATCAAACTATAGTAGAGAAGAAGCAAGCATTATCAGATCTAGTACGTGGACCAGATTCCTTAGATGTTCAAAGTCAGGCTTTAACTCTTAGGCAAAAGGAATATGCTTATGCAGATAACTTTATCCGTGCTCCTTTCGACGGTGTTATCGCCAAAATAGACGTAAACGAATTAAGTCCAGCCTCAAATGGCACTATAATAGCTACTCTAGTAACATCACAAAAAATAGCAGAATTATCAGTAAATGAAGTAGATGTAGTAAAAATTAAGAATGGACAAAAAGCAGAATTAACTTTCGACGCTGTAGATGGTCTTAAATTAGAAGGTGAAGTAGCGGAAGTAGATGGAGTCGGTGCGGTATCACAAGGAGTGGTATCTTATGGAATAAAAATAAAGTTCATAACAGCAGATGACAGAATTAAATCAGGTATGAGTATTAGTGCAAATATAATTACTGATAGTAGAGAGAATGTGCTTTTAGTGCCGAATAGCGCAGTGAAAACTATGGGTCAGAAAAACTATGTAGAAACATTAGCCACCAAATTTACACCAGCTGAAATGAAAACGGGGGTCACCTCTCCTACAGCACCAACGAGAAAGGACGTGCAGATCGGATTATCAAATGATAATTTTTCCGAAATAATTTCCGGATTAAATGAAGGTGATCAAGTTATTACAAAAACTACAGCAGGCACAGCGAAAGCTACTACTGCACCAAATATATTTAATGCTGCGGGTGCAAATAGTAGAACTGGTACAGGTGCAGGTACTGGTGTCAGAATCCCTCGATAAATAAATCATCAAAATATCAGGAATGATAAGAAAAAGAAAAATATAATGATTGAAGTAAAAAACATTACAAAGACATATAGCAGTGGAGACACAGCCTTCCAAGCACTGAAAGGTATTAATTTCGAAATAAATGACGGAGAATTCGTAGCCATAATGGGGCCGTCAGGATCAGGAAAGTCTACTCTTATGCATATATTAGGAGCACTCGACACCCCCACAAGCGGAACATACACACTCGACGGAAAAAATGTTTCAAAATTAGAAGACGATGAGCTAGCTAAGATTCGCAATGAGAAAATAGGCTTCGTTTTTCAATCCTTTAATCTCCTTCCTCGCACCACCGTTATGCGAAATGTTATTTTACCTTTAGTTTATGCTGGTATAGATAATGAGGAAAGAGAAAAAAGAGCTCGCGAAGCATTGCTCGCCTCGGGATTAGATGAATCACATTTTTATCATTTATCAAATCAGCTTTCAGGAGGACAAATTCAGAGAGTGGCTATCGCCCGCGCACTTGTAAATAATCCTAAGATAATTCTGGCAGATGAACCTACAGGAAATCTAGACTCAAAAACTGGAGAAATTGTGCTCGGAACTTTTCAAAGATTAAATAAAGATTTAGGACGCACAATAGTATTAATCACACATGAATCAGACGTAGCCGAACATGCAGAAAGAATTATTCACATTAGAGACGGTCTCATAGTTAGTGATTCTAAAAAACATAATAGAAGAGTTATAAAACATGAAAATATTTGATATATTACACGAAACATATACAGCCTTAAAAGCGAATAAAGTCCGCTCTGGTTTGACCATGCTTGGTATAGTAATAGGTATTAGTTCTGTGATATCAATGGTCTCAATAGGACAAGGCGCCCAAAGCTCTATACAGTCCAGCATTCAGTCTATAGGCTCAAATTTGATACTGGTAATGCCCGGAGCCCAGAGAGGTCCCGGCGTCCAAGTAAGCACTGGTAGAGGATCTGCAAAGTCACTAACAGAAGCTGATGCTGTAGCGATATCTACTGAATTACCTCTAGTTAAAGCCGTAGCTCCTGAACTATCAGGTAGATACCAAGTCACCAGTAAAGGTAAAAATACTAACACTTCTGTCATAGGTACAAATTCAGCATATACAAGTGTTAGAAATGTAGAGATAGACGAAGGTAGCTTTATCACTGAACAAAATTTAAAAAATCTTTCTAAAGTAGCGGTGCTCGGTCCGACAGTTCGTGATGATATTTTCGGTGTCGGTGGAGACGCAATAGGTCAAAGTATTAGAATAAAAAATATAGAATTTAAAGTTATAGGAACTACAAAGACAAAAGGTGGAAGTGGATTTAGTAATCAAGACGATACTATTTTTATACCCTTAACAAGCGCTCAGAAATTTCTTGCTGGTGACACATATGTTTCTACCATTAGTGTACAGGCATCGAGTGATCAGGTGATGACAGATCTGCAAACCAGCATTACAGATTTATTATTAAAAAGACATAAAATCAGCGATCCCCTATCGGCCGACTTTAGCACATTTAATCAGGCAGATATTGTGGCCACCGCTTCCACAGTCACTTCCACATTTACTTTACTCCTCGGCGCGGTGGCCGGCATCTCCCTCCTCGTCGGCGGTATTGGTATTATGAATATGATGCTCACCACAGTCACAGAGAGAACTCGCGAGATAGGTTTACGCAAAGCCATCGGCGCCAGAAAGAGAGATATAAACACCCAATTCCTAACCGAAGCCATAATGCTCACATTCATCGGTGGCTTCATCGGAATAGTGCTCGGCTGGCTCGTCGCATTCGCCCTGACATATTTCAATATCTTACAAACCACACTATCCATCACTTCCATAATGCTCGCCTTCGGCGTCTCCACTCTAATCGGTATAGTATTCGGCTACTACCCTGCTAAACGTGCGTCAAATATGAATCCTATCGAGGCTTTAAGATACGAATAAAAACGTCACCGCAAACACTAGAAATTTTGTATAAAATATGCTATAATTGTAGCATGTTAAAACACTGGTCAGTCAATACAAAAGAGTTAAAAAAAGACCCAGAAAGTTATGCTATCTGGAAACTTGAGCAATGGGTAAACTGGGGTATAGGAACAGAAAAAATAAAAAAAACTGATCTACTAAAATATTGGAATAAAATAGACATAGATGAATATAAAAGAAAGGCTCTTTCACTTGCCTTGTTCTAATTAATTAAAGTCAAAGATGTCATCAATACTATCTAAAAATCAAATAAATATACTTTCACTATTAAGCAAAGATAAATTAGTGGTTGAATCTTTTTATCTTACTGGTGGTACTGCACTAGCTGAATTCTATTTGCAACACCGTCTTTCAGAAGATTTAGACTTTTTCTCAGAAAAAGAATTTGATCCTGCTTTTATCAGTTCGATTAAAACAGAGTTCACATATTTTCCATTTGAGAGAATAGAATCCAAAAAGAAGTTTGGAGATTTGTATATTGATAGTCTATTAGATATAGCGGTTAATAAATTATTTACTATTTATCAAAAACCTCGTTCTAGAGATTTTATTGATTTATATTTTATATTACAACAAGAAAAAACATGGACTGTAAATGATCTAGCAAAAAATGCCCAAATAAAATTCGGTACTTATGTAAATCCATTACAGTTGAGTAGTCAATTTATAAAAGCAGAGATTCTAAAAGATTATCCGAATATGATAAAAAATATTGACGATAAAGAATGGCAGGAATTTTTCATGAAAGAAGCAAAAAGTTTAGCGGAGTCAAAACTCGAATAAAAAATTATTTGACGTGCCCTATATTATACCAAATTAACCGAGGAAAGTAAGAGCCTTTCCCTTTTTATTGCCTCTTCCAGTTCTGCCAATACGATGCACATAATCGTCATAAGTAGCAGGTAAATCATAGTTGATCACATGACTTACATCCGCAATATCTAGTCCTCTAGCTGCTACGTCTGTAGCCACTAATATTTGAACATGATTATCTTTAAAAAGCTTTAAAGCTTGCTGTCTCTTTGAATGATTCTTATCACCGTGAATAGATTCGGCTTTGAAACCTTTTTGAATTAACATTTTAGAAAGTCTTTCTACACCGTGTTTAGTTTGACCGAATATCAGCACCTTACTAAATTCTTTTTGATTTAAAAGATCATGAAGAACATCGATTTTTATTTTTCCATTTCCAACTCTGACCACATCCTGATCCACATTCTTAGCAGTATCTCTAGTCTTAACTGATATACGAACAGGTTGGCGAAGGAATTCGCCGATCAAACTTTCAATATCATTGGAAACTGTAGCTGAGAAGAATAAAGTCTGTCTACTCTTAGACATTCCCTGCATAATAGCACGCATATCATCGACGAATCCCATATCAAGCATTCGATCTGCCTCATCTAATACTAAAGTGTTATATTCAGAAAGTCTTATCATTTTTCTATCTATGAGGTCTTTAAGTCTTCCGGGAGTACCTATAATAAATTCATTTCTGTATTTTAATTCAGAAATCTGATTTCTAATACTTGCTCCACCGACACAGCACACTGAGAATATTTTCATTCCGAGAGTGAATCCTTTTAATTCACTATCTATTTGAATAGCTAGCTCGCGAGTTGGAACTATGATTAGAATTTGTTCTCTTCTGTTTAAGAGAACCTTGTTTATGAGAGGGATTAAGAATGCTGCTGTCTTTCCAGTACCAGTATTAGCTACGCCAAAGACGTCAGCACCACTAAGTACATGAGGAATGGCTCTGTCCTGTATAGGAGTAGGTAGAGTATATCCTTTCTTTACAACTGCATTTTTAAGAGATTCATCTATGAGAAAATCCTTGAACAAATGTTCAGGCTTAAAATTTTCAATTTCTTCAGTAATAACCGCTTTATTTATAAATCTTGATGGGTCAATTCTTTGAGAAAATCTGTTATTTCTGCTTCCACCTCTTCCTGATCCACCAAATCTTTTAAACTTTGGAGCACCACCGAAAGGTCTTTTAAAAGGCCTATCGAAGCCTCTTCCTTTATACTGTTTTTTATCCATAACTTACTTAGCATATTATATTAAAAAGGCTATTTTGTCAATGATACGTTATTCTATTTAATCTGATATTATCTATAGTGGCATTAACGCCTGGTTTAAACTCCATTTATAAAAAGGCTTCTCTGCAAAGAGCGAGAAAGACACGCACTTGAAGGCACGGGAATCGATTCGGCATCTTTTCCGGTTTCATTTGAAGCCTTGTATTGATTGAGAGGGAACCATCAAGGAGTGATCGGCAGTTTACGGGATTCAAACCGTCGACTGCCGATTTTTTATTTAATTTTATGGTAAAATTATCTTATGTCAGATTTTTTAAAGAAAAATTATGCTAAGATTATTTTAGCGATTTCAGGGGTATCAATACTCGGAAGTCTATATTTCAGTGAAATATTGGGTCTGCCTCCCTGCCTACTGTGCTGGTATCAAAGAGTCTTTATGTATCCACTAGTTATCATTGCCATTGTCGGGATGATTTATAAAGAAGAGAAAATTTATAGATTTGTGCTACCGATGAGCTTTATTGGTCTACTAATTTCTTTTTATCACAATCTTCTATATTTCGAAATTCTTCCTGAATCATCTGGTCCTTGTATTGTTGGTATTTCCTGTACTACTAAATATATAGAACTTCTAGGATTTATAACCATACCATTTCTATCTTTCTTATCCTTCTTATTTATTTTTATAATTTCTTTAATTATAAAAAACACTAGAAAAAAAGTTTAAACGCTACATCCACCTCCACCACCTTTTTGTTCAGGATCTTCTATCTGACTAGTTATGCGTGAAGATCCTGAAGCACTAGAATACTCAAAGCCTAATACTTCCTGTGGATCCACATCTCTCCAATCTATACCCTTTTCTTTCATATATTTTGCAATAGTTAAATACGTATTTGGGAACCAATAAGAATTAACTATTAAAGCCGTCTTCCACATATCTTTTTCGCTGGCATTTTGAGAAGCCATTAATTCTAAAAGTCCAAGCATGGCCATACCATGATTACAATCAGGAAAATGAGTAGAGTTATTACAACATGGACGATATACTCCTCGTGACACTTTATCTACCAATGCCTGCTGTTCTGATGTTAATTTAAAGAATTTATGTTTACTATAATGATCCATGGGATTATCTTTCGATAATGTCCAACCTCCTGTGGATGCAAATCTTCCAGCACCACCATACTTAGGATCTGCCATTTCTCCTTCATCTAATACAGAGTTACTATTTGCCAAACCTAGAGCCCATAATAAATTTAATATATATCCCGAATTACTCTCGTCTATTTTCAATTTACCATTATTTGCACCAGTTAAAAGATTCTGATATTCAGCCGTAAATGTACCTCTCTCCTCATATATAGCTTTTAATCTTTTATCGTCTACGACTCCCACACTCACAAGTCTCGCGCCGAGATCACTCCAAACCACAGGTAGTTCCACTCCCTCGCTAGGTAATACCTCCTTGTCCAGAATAGCTGAGTAGTTTTCAGACTTTGTAACTTGATTATTTTTTATTTGAACTTTATCAGTCCTATCCCAATCTTTAAAAAGAATTGCAACAGCCACAATAATTCCAGCACAACACACAGCTAACGCCAACATATTTTTATTCTTAGGAGCAATGTTTTTTTCTATATTTTCTTCCATATATTTTTATTATTCATTACAGCAATCAGCTAATTTGGTTACCAAATCTTCTAGCCGATTACTATCTTTAGATATTTTTGTTAATTTCTCAATGTTTATAAGTTTAAGTTTAAGCGCCCAGAATATTGAATAGACTTCATATGCTCTCTTAAACATTTTTAAAGAGTCCGTTCTTTTATTCTCAGAATGAAGTTTATTACCGACTTCAATAAGCCTCATGGTGGTGGAGAGCAAATGCTTAGAAGCACACCATGTCTCACCCTCATGATTCGGCATAAGTTCAGCTAATAATTCTTTGCGCATATTCCTTATCTCCGCTGAAGTATCTATATACTCTTCCTTATCTGTCTTCATTGCAGTAAAAAAGAAATGCTCTTCTAAACTAATAAGATTCATAACCGCCAAGCTCAGATCTTCAGAAGTGGATAAATCTACGCTACCATTTTTCTTAGCTAATTCTATTTTCGAGATAAATTTTTCGAATGAAGGAATATCTTTTGAATTTAATAATTTCATATGGACGAAAATTAGATAAATAATACTAGAATACCGATAATAATCATTGCTATACCACCCCAAAGATGTACATCTTTTAACTGTGTTTGCTTCCATTTTTGTACCTTGTCTATGAGAGCAGGATTAGCTGCTACTGATAGTGTTAAGACCAGAGGTGTTATTAATATGAAGTTATAGAACAATAGATACCCGAAACCTTTGAAGTAGGTAGTGTTGTCATGAAGGAGACCTATGACCATAAGGTATGGACCACCCATACATGGGAATTGACAAAGACCGACTAATAGGCCGAGTGCAAAAGCGGCAGGAAGAGATACTTTATCTATAAGTTTACCTATTGCCCTATGAGCTATATTAGGAATTTTTAACTTTATCGGAAATCTGGGAAAAATGGCATTAAGTAGATTAAGTAAACCGAAGGCTATGAGAAGTCCTGCTCCGAGTTTCCCCATAAAGTGTGGGACATTGAATATATGAATTATTTTTAGAATACCGATACCTATAGTAAAGTAAGCGATAAATATTCCAGCGATATATAGACCACCGATTTGCAGAATTTTCTTTCTAGTCATTTGCAAACCAAAAAGAAAAACGATAGTGATTAATAGAATGGAGAACGAACAAGGATGAACACTATCCAGTAGTGCGGAAAATATAACTATTGGTAATAGCCAAACTCCACCTTTCGATATACTCCACAGAAGTTCTGATGTACCGGGTAAATATTTCAGAGCTACGACAGCAAAGATGAAAGTTAACACTACACAAAGTGTAATAATTGTTTTCTTCATAGATTTATGGTGTTACATTCGCTTTTATTTCTAATTGAAGGGTGCCTCCCAGATTATCTGTAAGAGTTATGAATCTATCTATTTTTCCGACACCAGCTGGCCCGTGAGCATTAGGATTATAAACTACGCGAATAATACGACTTTCACGTGCCTTAATAACTTCATTTGCTGGAGGAACAGGGCCACCGTGTCCAGGCATACCGAAAGGACCCTCAATATCTCCGTTTGGTCTAACAATAAATGCATTTGTACACATACATGATGTGACTAAAGTTTTTATCATAATGTCTTTATCAGTAGGATTTGTTACATTGAATTCTTTAATAACATCACCATTCTTCATGGATATCATTCCGAAATCATAAAATGTAAGCGGGGTGGAAAGAAGACTATTTGATGAATTTGAACTTTTCGCCCCCTGAAGAGAAGCTAAAGGATTTCCCGCCACAGCATTACGATTATTTGAATACCCCCAAACAAATAGACCTGCGATAACGAAAAACACGAGACAGACAATGACAATATTTGATTTCATAATTAATTCTATAAATTGAAAGTTAGTAAAAAAACTTTTAATTATAAGAGGGACTATTCTCTAGTAGAGATAACCAGCGAATTAACTTTTTTATATTAAAAATAAAAGGCGGATCGTCGAAGAATATTCTCGCACGTAAGGACGAATTAAAATTTCGTGAATTTATTAAAATTACAAAACTAATACTATATAGAAGAAGGAAGATTAAAGCCAAAATACTTAAACCTACAGAAATACCTAGAAATGTATGATATGCAGAAATATGGTGTACAGCTAAAGCTAGAGTATCTTTGGGGCAAAAAGACTCACTAAAAGGTAAAAGAGGACAATCTCCAGACGAACTTCCCTCTGGCGCATGAAGCATTAATGCAAAACTAAAAAATATAACTCCAGAAAAAGATAAGAAAATTAATCCGCTTATTATTTTTTTTAGTGATAATCTCATTTTTAACTTAAATCTTTTTTCTTTGCCTCAAATTCCTGTTTATCAATCTCACCCTTAGCATAACGCTCCTTCAAAATATCTATTGCTCGTGAATTTGAAGCAGAGTTTGTATGAGAGTTTTTACCAGATATTTCTTTAACAACCCAAACAATAAATATTACTAATAGGATCCAGAAGAAAATCATCATGATACCACCGATGGTTCCATTCATCATATTATATCCCCAATTGTTACTATATAGTCCATACATCATATGTCCCTATTATACCCCGTGGGGGTATTGAAAGTCAATCGCTTTAATTCCTTCCTTATAGCCTTATAATCTGGAATAGTCTTTGCGACTAAATTCCAGAATCTTTGTGAATGATTAAATTCTCCAAGGTGACATATTTCGTGAACGATAATATAATCTACCATATTTTCTGGGATGACAGCGATTTTGTAATTAAAACTCAAATTCCCTTTTTTCGAACAGCTACCCCAGCGAGTTTTTTGATTTCGTATAGTAATTTTTGCATATTTAAAATTATAAAATTTATTAAATTCCTCGACTTTTTTCTGCGCGAATATTTCTGCTTCTTTTTTATATTTTTTTAAATTTACTTTCGTGTTCTTTAGTACAGGCACTTCTAATACAGGTGCGAGCGATTTAAAATAATTCATCTTCCGCAGAATCCACTCCCCTTTTTCTATTATAAATTTCTCCGCTCTGGCCGAATTCATGAATCTAGGTATCACAGCAGAAAGCTCACCGTTTCTCGAAATCGAAATTCTCATTCGGCGAGCTTTATTACTAATTTTTAAATCGTATTCTACTGTACGATCATAAATCTTTATGTGTCTTATCATACGAATTAAAAAATAAATGGTGGAAGATAATTATACCACTTCTTAATTTATATTTTTATTATCTATTGTGTTAATATATACAGTAATATGAACGATGAGAATCATGAAAGTCCCATGTTTGATAAAAATGGTTTTATTTTTTGTATAAAGTTTATACTAGTCTTAATAATTCTTTTCTTTGCCGTTAAATTCGGTTCAGAATATTTTACGTTACTTAAAATAGAGGTAAATAATAAAAACTTAGTGCAAAATAATACTGTCAATACATCTGTAGCTACAAGCACTATTTATATCGTTCCCAAATTTGAACCCAGTGCTTTATCTTGGTCTCTCGCTACATCTTCTGCAGAATGGAAGGCTAGAGATTCTGCGGTCAGCTTTGTCTTTAAAGATAAGATCTGGACAATGGGAGGACTTAATGGAAATAAAAATGTGAATAGTGAACATTATGTAAAGTATTGGGAGGCTCCCCACTTTAATGATATTTGGAACAGTGATGATGGTGTGTCTTGGAAATTAGTAAATCCTAAAGCTTCATGGTCACCGCGAAGATCTATGTCTGTAGTTTTCTTTCATGATAAATTATGGATGCTGGGAGGATGGAGTACTAAATATGGCTATACGAGTGATATATGGCAGTCAGAAGATGGTATAAATTGGAGAAAAGTAGTCTCCTCTGCCGAATGGCCAGCACGCGAAGGTCAGGTAGTAGAAGTTTTCCAAGATAAAATCTGGCTTATGGGGGGTGTAAATTATGATAAAAGAGAAGCAAAGAATGATATTTGGTATTCAGATAATGGTTTGAAGTGGTATAAAGCCACCACTACTGTTCCATGGGGACCTAGATGGGATCATGATATAGAAATTTTCAAAGATAAAATATTCCTAGTTGGAGGTATGAACTTATCTGGTACGACTTTTAGAGATGTTTGGTCATCAGCTGATGGTATTAACTGGGAACTCGTAACTAATAATCCATCGTGGTCAGCTAGACAAGGTCATGCTCTAGTAAGTTACAAAAATAATCTATGGATAATAGGAAGACTTGATGATGACAAAGACGGAGGCATAAATGATATATGGTATTCAGAGGATGGTAAAAATTGGAAAAGAACAAATACAAATCCTGAATGGATCGGCCGAGAAGATCATTCTGTCCTAGAATTTAAAGATAAATTATATGTATTCGGTGGTATGGGTTCGAATTGGACATGGCTAAATGACGTTTGGGTTTCTCAATAATCTAAAACTTTTTCCCATAAAATTTATAAATTTGCTAATTAAATTCTAAATATTCACCCTTTGTTATAATTTCAATCTTTCCGTCTACTACATCCGAACTTATCCGAAATTGCTGCGGGACTTGGATTCGAACCAAGATTCACAGATTCAGAGTCTGTTTGCCTACCATTAGCAGATCCCGCAATTTAGTACTTTTTGAAGTTTAAGATTTCCATAGCTCTTTTTACCTCTTCTTTCCTTGAGAGCTGTACATCACAATAACGTATATGTGGATGAAAACCAAGTCTTTTTAACAAAGAAAAGACATTTTTTAACATTGATATATTCCTATTTGAGAAAAATAGTTTGTAAGTACCGGTCGGTTTATGAGCACAGAAGCAACCTTCTGCCTCATATAAACCTCGTAAGTATCTTACTACGAAGTCATCATTTAGCAAAATCCAATCTGGAATTATTATCTTTCTTTTTATTCTAGCTCCAGAGTAAATACCTAATCTTTTACTTATATTTTTCTCATAAATATTGATTTTTATACAATTCATCTTACTTCTTTTTGATATTGTAGGTTTCTTATGGAAAACTTTTTCAAAAATTTTAGCATATCTCTTTACAAAACCTAAATTGTTTGAATTTGAGAATAGAGAAAGAGACTCCGTACGTGGAAATTTACAGATATGTCCATCCCCAAGAATAACACCAATAAATTCTGCTAAATCTCCATCCTTTACGAAATCAGGATAATTCGACTTAATCTTTCCAGTTTTACGCATTTTCTCTCTCCAATTAGAAAAATTGTCGACTTTTCTTTTCTTCATAGTGTCTGATATCTTTCTCACAGACAGATTATTATTTTTATTTAAACCTCTATTCCATGCTTTTCTCATTTTTAATCATTATATCATATTTTCCTACCATTAGGCTTAATATTGCTATTGAAAAATTTTTTAAAAATGATAGAATGTTTGTATTAGTCCCATGAGGGTTCGAGATTCCTGAAAAAGTAATCAGGTTTCGCAAGGCTAGAAGTACTTATCTAGCGAATTATCTAAAAAACCGAGTTTACTCGGTTTTTTAGTATCTATTCTAAAATCTTTTTAACTTTCGAGACAATCTCTTCAAAATCACTATTACTAATAGTGTACATAATTTTCGACAATCCTAGAGTACTAATCGTCCTAATTTGAGATAATATAATGTAAGATTTTTTACCATATAATCTAGTCTAAAAATAATAATTACTTCTACCTTTCATACTTGATAACGGCAATATCCAAATATGTCTTAAATTAAAGACTTTTAGAATTAGAACTGGTCTGGCAAATTTATCACTCTTAATATAGAAACCCATGCTACCGCCAGCTTGGAAACCATATTCTATGAGCTAGCTGAGAATCAGTGAGTGGCCTACCATAGGTTAATGGTGAGAAAAAAGTAAATGAAGCGACACTAAGAATTAATAATGCTCCAAATAAGACATATTTTGTTCTACGGACACTTATCCTATCTATTATTAATACGAGCGCCATTACAGCAAATATTAAAGCGGTAGCATAATGATATAAAAACATAACACGTCCTATAAATATAAAAGGTAGAAAGTTTATACAAAAACCAGCTATGATAAAAAGAGCTGTCTTTCTACTATCTTTGAAAAATCTGGAAAGTAAGACAAGTAGAATAATAGCACCTATGGATAACCAATAAATAATTGGATTACCTAAATAATAAATATAAGGTCGTGACAAAGATTCATCATCTATAATTCCCTGCCAATAAAATACAGGTCTGTACATAAACGGCCACGTATACCAAAGGCTAGAATAAGAGTGCTCAGCATCCATACGAGCGTTAACTGCATACATTTCTTTATTTAATTCGAAAAACTTTTCAGGCAAATTTGGAACTTTAATATCTTGATTATTTTCGTATTTACTACCTACTAATGTTTTCTGAAAAGATTCCGACATGAACACATCTCCTAATCCTGTCTTTGGTAATAATGCAAAATGAATTACAAAACTTGAAAAATATATAGCAAAGCCGATGATAAAAAATAAGGTGACTATTTTTGCATATTTTATTAGGGATTTAGTCTTCGAAAGAATACCGCTTAATCTATTCCTAAATATCTCATATAATTCCATAAATAATATGAGGCCTAAAAATGATAAGCCTGTCCACTTTATACAAAAAGCTAATGACGCAAATATGGCCGACAATACTAAATATACCTTTTTCTTTTCATCATTACTTTTACTATATAAAAGGTAGAGGAGAAGTGCCGAGAACCCAAAAAATAAGAGTATGCTGTCGAGAGATATGAATCTAGCTTGAACTACTAATGAATTCTCAAAGATAATAAGAGCACTAGTCACAAATGCTCCGAGAGATGATACTCCTAATTGAAGTATTATAAAGAAAATAATTAATGGTAATAGGATTCCAGCTATAGTCGGCAGTAATCTATACCAAATATATATATCATCTTTGTAAGGATTATTTATTTTCGAATAATCTGTACTATCTGTCTTCGCGCCAGCAGTATATCCCATTCCACTAATAAGAAGCTTGCCGAGAGGAGGATGTAAATCAAAATAATAATTACCAGTCAAATAGCTCGATGCAAATTTACCGAAATAAGTTTCATCAAAGACAACTTCCTTAGGGTAACCAAAAAATATAAATCTAGTAGCAATACTCAAAACAAAAAGTATGAGTAATAAATAAATATTTTTCCTATATTTTTTCATTATCCGTTTATTTCTTATTTTTCGCCACCTTTATAAACTCCGTAAACAGAGGCTGTGGGCGTAATGGGCGAGCTAAAAATTCAGGGTGGAATTGTGTTCCGAGGAAAAAAGGATGCTCAGATTTTGGTAATTCCGCAATTTCCATAAGTTTACCATCAGGCGAGGTTCCAGAAAATACTAATCCAGCCTGACTAATCCTCTCTACAAATTCAGGATTCACCTCATAACGATGTCTGTGACGTTCTAATACTGAACCAGCACCGTAAGCTTCATGGGCCACAGTTCCCTTTTTTAAAATTGCTTCATACTGCCCAAGTCTCATACTTCCTCCATAATTTCCATCGGCCAGCTTCTTCTTTTGATCCGGCATTATATCTATCACTAAAGCACTAGACTTAGGATTTATCTCAGCAGTATTCGCGTCGGATAAACCGAGAATATTTCTAGCGTATTCTATAACCATTAACTGCATTCCGTAGCAAAGACCGAAATACGGAATCTTATTCTCACGAGCGTATTTAATCACAGCGAGCTTGCCCTCTATACCACTCTCGCCGAATCCACCCGGCACTATAATACCATCAAATTTATCTAAAGATTTAAAATCAGCACCAGCCAAAAGCTTCCCATTTTTATCCTCGAAATCACGAGCGTTTATGGTGTGTATTTTAGGATTAACTTTTAATGCATAAGCAGAATATTTAATAGCTTCTAGCACAGAGACGTAAGCGTCAGTAAGGACAAAGTCGCCAGTATTGAAATACTTTCCGACAATAGCAATGTTTACCTCCTTATCACCTTTCTTAACAGCCTTTACATTATCTGCAAATCTCTTCCATTCTCCGAGTCCTTTTAGACTTTTTTCATTTGTACGCTTTTTTAAGTGCAAAGTCTTCATGAGAATTTCACTCATATTATCTTTTTCAAAGTTCAGAGGTACATCGAATACACTTTCAATATCTGGCGCTGAAATAACATGATCTGTATGAACTCCGCATGACACAGCAATTTTTTCTTTTCTCTTATGATCCATGGGGACTTCACTGCGTGCAATGATTATGTCCGTGTTCACCCCATAGGAATTTAGCTGACGAATCGCATTCTGTGTAGGCTTTGACTTCATCTCTCCAAGCTTAGAAGGCACAGGCATGTATGACACCATTACGAATATCACATCTTCTGGATGACGAACTTTCATAACACGCGCCGCTTCTATGAACATAATATTCTGATAGTCTCCGACAGTACCGCCAATTTCTACCACCGTAATATCCGTCTTATTTATCTTCGCAGAATGTTCAAAACGGCGAATAATCTCATCACGAATATGAGGAATTGCTTCCACACATTTACCCCCGTATTTCAGAGCTCTTTCCGCTTCGATTACATGTTTGTAAACCATACCAGAAGTAATATAGTCATCACCAGTTAAGTCTCTATTTAAAAATCTTTCGTAATTACCCATATCCTGATCTGTCTCAAGTCCAGAATTTAGTACAAAAACTTCTCCGTGTTCTGTAGGATTCATTGTTCCTGCATCTACGTTTAGATACGGATCTACTTTTAGAAGATTCACAGAAAAACCCTTCGCTTGTAGAAGGGTCCCAATAGATGAGGTGGCGATACCTTTTCCGACTCCTGACATTACTCCGCCAATGACAAAAATAAATTTGTGCTTATTAGTCTTACTGCGACTGCTGTGTTGATTTTTCATCTTTTCATTCTATCAAAACGAATGTTTAAAGGCAAAATAAAAAATTATTTGGACACAAAAATTGCAAAAAGGAGTTTGGGAATAGAGAAAGGGCGGCCGAAGGCCGCCCTTTCTGTTTCCTGCCCACTTAATAACTTAAGACGAGCAAAGTTTTTAGAAGATCCTGAAAGATATTAACCTCTTGTGTTAAAATCTCTGCGAGGAGCTCTTGGTTCCAAAGGACGAGCCTCGTTAACCGTAAGTTTTCTTCCTTCAAACTCTTTACCATTGAACATTGAAACCGCATTGTCTGCATCAGCATCATTTGCGAATTCTACGAAACCAAAGCCTTTTGAGCGATTAGTTGCGCGGTCCATGATAATCGTAGCAGAGGTAACCTCACCTGCTTGTTCGAAATACTTTCTTAGTATTTCGTCATTTGTGCTATAAGGCACACCCCCTACGTATAACTTCTTTGCCATTCTATTTTTCTTACTCGTCTTTAAATTATTATATGTAAGCGAACGAGAAACTTACACTGTCAATACTAACACATATACCCCCTAAAAGCAACCGCAAAAATAAGACCACAAAATATAGTTATATCACCTCGTTATTTATAAAAAGATACATTCCCCCTACTTTCTATCTCTTTTCTGCAAGATTCTTTTTTACACTTTCCCAAGTGAAAAATTTTCCACTCTTAAATTCTCGATCAGCCTGCTTCATCTTGCTTATGAATTTAGAGTTATTTGCTAGATCAATATCTTCCAATAAAGAACTGTGTTCTTCCGCTGTTTTTCTTATAGATTCTGGTGTAGAGGTTATATTTTTTATTTTTATACTCATAAGATGTATAAGTTAGAGCAACTTTTTGAATATTTTCATTAGAATCTCTGGATTCGCACTTCCCTTTGTGGCTTTCATACCTTGACCTATTAGGAATTGAAGTACTGATTCCTTGCCAGATTTGTATTCAGCCACCACTTTCTCATTCTCTGATATTATCTTTGCTACAGTTTTCTCTATTTCTCCTTCATCATGAGTTTGTATAAAGCCATTCTCTTTAGCTATTACTTCTGGATCGCTATCCTCACCACCCTTCTCAAACATTATTTTTAAAGTATCTTTAGCTCCGCGTGATGATACCACAGCTCCAGAAATCATTTTTACAAGCTTAGCGAAATTAGTAACACTAATCTTATTTATATTCTCCGCTATATCCGCAGAATTCGTATTCGATTTTTTTAACAATGACAAATAATCGGTAATCAAATAGTTCAAAGCGATTTTTGATAACTTTTTATCATTACCAAGTTCATAACAAATCTGTTCGAAATACACAAAAAACTCTGAAAAATCTAGGAATAAATCCGCATCTACTTCCTTTAAATCAAAATCCTTCATAAGTCTCTCACGCTTTGCCCAAGGGAGCTCAGGAATTTCTTTGCTCAAATTATCTGCAGAAAATTCCGGTATTTCGCTAATCATCATTTTTGGCAAATCAGGATCTGGAAAATATCTATAATCATGAGATGATTCCTTAACACGCTGTAAATATGTCTCACCTTTCGCATCGTCCCAGCCACGAGTTTCTTGAATCACTTTTTCACCGCTATCTAATAATTTTATTTGTCTTTTTATCTCATAATCTATCGCTTTTTCTACAGACTTAAAAGAGTTTAAATTCTTTACTTCTGTCTTTGTGCCGAAAGTGTCAGTCTTACTAACTGAAATATTTGCTTCCACTCTCATTTGACCTTTCTCCATATTCGCATCCCCAGCCTCTAAATATCTGAGAAGTCTTTGTAAATCTTTTGCAAAGAGAACAGCGTCCTTACCATTGTGAATAACAGGTTCTGTAACAAGCTCCATTAAGGGCAAACCTGAGCGATTAAAATCCACTAAACTTCTGCCACCTGTATCATGTGTAGATTTCGCAGTGTCTTCCTCTAAATGAATTCTGGTGATTTCTATACCATCTATTTGCCCCCCACTAACTAAAGGATATTTATACTGAGTAATCTGGTAACCTTTTGGAATATCAGGGTAAAAATAATTCTTTCTGTCCCATTCTGTAAAGTCCGCAATCTTTCCTCCAACAGCCAGACCCATCTTTATCACATTTTTAACAGCCTGTTTATTAATCACAGGCAAAGTCCCAGGATGTCCCATACAGACAGGACAAACATTCACATTCGGACGAGTTTCATTCTGATCATTCTTACAAGAACAAAACATTTTCGAAGCCGTCTTTAGCTCCGCGTGTATTTCTAGACCTATTGTGGGTTTATAACTCATATAGAAGCTATATTATCACAAAAATTGAGTTTTAAAAATCGTTTAAAAAATTCGTTTAAAAAAAATCTTTACAAAAAATTAATCTAGTTTTCTGAGAATTTTTACTAGTCCATCACCGAACTCCTTAATAGCCTTATCGTCTACTATGGACATAGTGAATACGTCGTCACAGTATTTTTTCATTGCAGTGACAGCGCTTTTTATCTGCTTTTCATCTACTAAATCAGTCTTTGTGAGAACCACCACTTCCTTTTTCTTTGCTAATTCATCGCTGTAAACTTCAAGCTCTTTTCTAATAGCCTTGTATGCGTCCACTAAATCTTTAGTTTTTCCTTCGAGAATATGTTCTAGAGAAATACAATGAACAATCATTTTTGTTCTCTTTATATGTCTAAGAAAGTTATGTCCAAGACCTTTTCCTTCCGAAGCACCTTCTATGAGTCCGGGAATATCTGCTAGTACGAATCCGAATAAATCTCCTAGATTCGGCTCTAGAGTAGTAAAGGGATATGCACCCACCTTTGCAGAAGCATTCGTTAATGTATTTAAAATACTGGACTTTCCAGCATTAGGAAATCCTGCGAGACCAGCATCGGCAGAAAGTTCGAGCTCGATATAGAAATCCGCTTCGTCACCCTTCTTTCCTTCTGTGAATTCTTCTGGTGATCTATTAGTAGAAGATTTAAAGTATTCATTTCCGAGACCACCCTTTCCGCCATGTAGTATTAAGACAGTCTCTCCGTCCTTCTCCAAAGAATATACTCTACCTGTATTTTTATTTGTAATAATGGCCCCGATTGGTAAATCTAGAAAGTAATCCTCTCCGTCTTTGCCGTGACGACTTTCCTTCATTCCAGCTTCACCATTCTCTGCTGTGAATTCTTTATCATTTCTGTAGCGTGCTAAGATAGCGTTATCACGCACAGCGCGAACGTAGAAATCAGCACCCCTTCCACCGTTTCCTCCGGAAGGACCGCTTAATTCTTTGCCTTTTTCATGACGCCAACGGACTACTCCGTCACCGCCATTTCCAGACTTTAAATGTAAGTCTAATTCATCTATAAATGCCATAAACAAAAGTCTAGCACATTTTTCACGAATTTACCCGTAATGTTTTAATTTTGTAATACCAAAGCTAATAATTTTTTAATTTTAATATTTTCTTATTACACCCTTTACAATAGCGGCTACTTTCATTTCTTCTTCGGGATATATTGGTTTATAATTTTTATTTGCTGGCATTAGATATACGAGATTACCTTTTTTCTTAAAATATTTCATAGTCCAGCCACCATCTACTTCTGCAATAACAATATCTCCGTCTCGAGGTTCACCTTTTCTCTCTGCTATCACGAGGTCACCCTCTTTAATACCTTCGTCTATCATCGAATCACCCTTAACTTCGAGAAGATATGTGGCATCCCTATCTTTAATTAGATAATTATCTAAGTTTAAAGTATCTAGAGTTTCCTCTTCAGCTAAAGTAGGAATTCCAGCTTCTACGAGACCTAGAAGCTTAACTTCTTGAAAAAGATTCTTAGGTATGAGCTTGCCTGTCGAATCCTTATCTATGAATCCGAGGTCGATTAATTTATTTACTAATTTATAAACAGAATTCTTCGATTTGAAACCGAGGAGATTCATAATCTCTTTATAACTCGGCATTCTCTTTTGACCTTCGTAGAAAGCGAATATTTTATTTTTATATTCCTCAAACATAATTAAAGTAAAATTAAAGCAAGATATTAGTTAACATACTAAAAGATCTCTGGAACCAGTTACTCTTAACTTTATTTAGATTATCTCCAAACTTACTAGCAGACCTTACATAGTATAGCTGAGAGAGTAGAAATTTATGTCTTAGAGCTTCTTTTCTGTAAGAAAGTCCTTTGATGATTTTTAAATCGATAGAGTTGTTTAGTTTATCGATTTCTCTTTGTATATTTTTTCCTAATTTATATTTGCTCATATTTTTTATAAATTAAACCTTATAATATCTGCTTTTTGTTATGAGTATATTATAGGTGAACGACTGTTCACTGTGAAGAGCAAAAGCTGTGGATAAAAAAATATGACACAAAAAATGCAAAAGAAGAAGGTCAGATAGATAAAAAATCGCACATAAACCGTTTAGAGGTCATGTGCGATTTTGTGAAAATCCGACAGGAAAGATTTACCTGATTCTTTGCCTTTCCTTCTCTGCATCGTCCATGATGCATTTCAGGATAGTCGAGACTACTACTGTCCCAAGGAAACAGAGTACGAAAGTCTTCGGAAAGAATATGATGAAACAAATCAAACCGAAAATGAACTACCTCGCAGCAAGCTGCCGAGGTATCAGTGCCTTCGTTAGATTATAGAGTCGAATAACGTTGGTTTGTCTTCATGGAGTTTGGTGTAATCTTTTTCGATACCCTGCTCCTTTACATATTTGGATATAGTT
>JAUSHF010000051.1 GCA_030648705.1 bacterium | reverse complement strand
CGCTTTAACTCCATCATAGGCGGTATAGCACATATAGATTATGTCATCTAGGAGAGTGATTCTAGGGTCTTCACAGCCCGAATTACCCGTGGGGTTACCTTTTTTAAGCTCAAATTCGGCACGAGGGATATATATAGGTCTGGTGTCTCTGAAGGTTACCACTTCGCCGTTTTTACTCTCTGCATAACCGATTACCGATGTGCCATCAAAGGACATTGCTCTATATAGGATACTCACTGTACCATCTATATCTATAGCTGCCGGATTAAAAACACTTCGAGATTCCCACTCATGATCTGTGTTGGGAATCAGTATTGGATTGTCCACTATTCTTTCTATATGAGACATTCTGGTTTTCGGTAGAATAGAATTTATTAAATCAGAAAGTCTAAGTGTCGCTTTGCACGTCGTAGTATCAGATGCTCCATAATAAATATCCAAATCATTGTTATTTAAAAGTGCACCAGTAGGGAATATAATATTTGGAATATATCCATACATCTCATAAATTTCTTCTGGTACCATTAGTGGGTGAGTAGTTCTTCCGATTACTACTCTAGGATCATCGAGATCTAAAAGTACAGCTTCTATACCAAATACTTTATCAGCAGAGAAATAATTTTTTATATGAGAATATATTAAGAGCCATCCATATTTCGTCTTTATGGGTGGTGCACCGACCTCAATATGTTCACCATCGTCTCTTCGAAGTGGTATACGCCAATTATTTAGATTTTTGTACCAATCTTTCCATTTTTCTTCATTCCATAAATCTTCTACGGAGTCGCATAATCGAATAGCTATTTCTCCTGGTGGTTTATCAGTATTTGCAGTTAGAATCGCGACCACTTTTCCATTAATTCGTTCAGGGAAGAGAGCCATAGCTTTAGCGTTGAAAGGTGTGACTGGATATTTCTTAGATACTGAATGAAGCGAATCACATACTGCGACTGCCACTTTAATTCCATCGGCTGTTAATGGATATGAAGAAAGAGCTGTATAGAATATATAGAATTTATTTTCAAATTTCGTAATTCTAGGATCTTCACAGCCATATTTTTCCCATTCATTTTCTGGGGAAATGAATTTAGTTTTATCAAAATAGTTTTCTCCATCAGTGCTAGTAGCTCTCGCTATAATGGAGGTGGTTAAGTCTTTAGCCGTACCCATCTTATCTGGGTCACCGATAGCTCGATAGAAACAATAAGTCTTTCGACCTTCTTTAATAGGACAGCCGTTACAAGTAGATATTTCTTCCCAAAGATGTGCTTTCTCGGGACTTATTAAGGGATTATTCTTTGATCTTTGTACTCTGAACATTTTATATGGATTTTAGACAACTTTTTTCTTAGATACCAGACCAGTATTCGTTTTGTTCTCTAACATTTCCTTTAAAAAAGTTTCTAAGTCAGCGGTAGCTACGCAGACTACTGTATCAGCAGCACCATAATATACGAAAAGCTTTCCGTCTTTAACTACGCTTCCGCAAGGGTAGGCGACACCTGCTTTTAAGCCGTGATTCTCATACCAATCATTAGGTTCAAGTATTGGTTTATGAGTTCTGCAAATTACTTTTGCGGGATTTTGTAAATCGAGAAGCATTGCACCTATTTTATATTTTCCGTCTCTTCCTACTGACTGATAAATAACCAGCCATCCATATTTAGTCTTTATTGGTGGTGCACCGACTCCGATCTTTGAACTGTCCCACATTGTCTTTCTGGGAGGAATAATATCTCTAACTTCTAACCACTTATCATTTGAAGAAAAGTCCAAATCATCTACATAATCTATGGAAATATTTGGCCAAATTCTGTGAAAAATTACATATTTGCCGTTTATTTTTTCTGGGAATAATGCACCATTTTTATTACCTGTACCGAATACTGTAGGTTGGGGTGACATCATCTGTGGATCACTCCAATTCCAGTTATGATTTAAAAAATCCTCCTTTGAGATATGGCTAACAGCTAGGCGTGCTTGCTCGTAGCCGTTATATGCAGCGTAAATCATATAAATATTATCATCTATACACGTTATGCGTGGATCTTCACAGCCACCCCAGCCGTATCCAGAGCTATAGTGTGGAGTTTTCATGTCTTTAGGAACGTGTAAACCTTCGAAAGATGTTCTAGGAATATATATAGGGTCACCATGTCTCTCTGTGAAATTTATTCCATCTTCGCTAGATGCATAGCCTATGACAGACATACCATTCGGGCCGTGTGCTCTATAAAGGAGGTGAGTGGTGCCGTCTATTTCTATGGCTGCGGGATTAAAAGTGGCCACTGATTCCCATTCATTACAGCCGAGGGGTGTGAGAACTGGATTTGTATGATGTTTTTCTAATTTGATTCCTTCTTTATCAGCTATATGCTTTTTAGAAAATGGAATAGGAACGAGGAAGTCTATTACTTCTCCTTTATCTGTAGCGTAGAAAAGTCTTATCTCATGTAATTCGAATATGTATCCGATAAAATGAAGTTTAGGATAATCTTTTTTGGGAAATATTTTTTCCCAAACTGGTTCATCACTTCTCCATAATATATGTGATAGATTCGATTTTGTAACAATAAACGCACCTATATTTATATGTAAATTATGATCACTTTCAGAATGATTTTCATAGAATACTAAAATTCCTTCATTTATAGCTTTGGAAACAATAAGGTTCATTTCCGTATCATCAAAAGAATTTTTCC
>JAUSHF010000042.1 GCA_030648705.1 bacterium | reverse complement strand
GAAATGCGAGCAGAAAATCTGTATGATCCCATATATTTTACATATCCGACATATCAAGATTCAGTTAAGGTTGTTTTGTTAAATGAAAAACAACAAAGTGAATGGGAAAAAGTAAGAGAGTATCTGGTAGAAAATAGATATATAAATAATTCTAAGGCTAGAGAAATTACAAATGTAACTCAATTACATGAAATGTCTCGTCTGTTAAAGAAATGGGTAACCCAAGGACTTTTATTAAAAATAGAATCAGAAGGAGGTTCACCCAAATTGATTAGATATAAGTTATACAATGCAGAGGATTTCAAACCAAAGGTGTGATCTTACTTGCAAAGTGGTATGCAAGTAAGAAGTTATTCTTTGAAGAATATGGACGAAATCGTGGTTTTACTTGCAAAAGGTGGTGTTTATAAAAGTGTTTTCTTTTCTTTTTTATTTTATAAACAAATCAATGAAGCAATAGAATCCCCATCTCGTAATTTCATAATACGTACACCCTGTGTCTGCCTTCCTAATTCTGGAACCTCTTTAATCTCTGTTCTTATGACTTGACTCTTCTTTGACATTGCCATTATTTCGGCGAATTCTTCTGTCACGACTTTGGCTGATATGATGGCGCCGGTTTTTTCTGTAACTTTAGATGTTAATATTCCTGAACCGCCTCTATTTTGAGTTTTGTATTCTTCGAGTGAAGTTTGTTTACCGAATCCTTTTTCACTAATGACGAGGAGTAGAGGATTCTTAAAGTCTTTTCGAATCACACCAGCACTAACTACAGTATCAGCTTTAGCTAAATTCATAGCTCTAACACCCGCTGCCCCACGACCCATTTCACGAATATCTGCTTCTTCGAATCTGATAGACTGTCCGTCAGCGGATACTAATATCATATCGTCACCCTTTTGCACTAGAGATGCTGATACTAATTCGTCTCCATCATGAAGAGTGATCGCTATTAATCCTGATCTACGAACGTCTTTAAAGTTCGAAGCTGCCACCTTCTTACCAACACCGTTCTTCGTAATCATCATTAAAGAATGTTCCTCACCTTTAACTTCTTTCGGAATAGCTAATATAGAGTTAATCTTTTCTTCAGGTGACAGAGCGAGAAAGTTCATTACAGACTTACCTTTCGTGGCACGCTTACCTTCTGGAATTTCATACATTTTCATCTGATATGCTTTTCCTTTATCGGTAAAAAATAGCAAACTACTATGAGTATTAGCAGTAATAAACATAGTTACAAAATCCTCTTCCTTTGTATCCAGGTCTACTACTCCCACACCTCCACGCTTCTGCTGTCTATATTCATCAGGATTTGTTCTCTTAATATAGCCACCTTTAGTTAAGATCAAAGCGCTTTCTTCATTTGGAATTAAATCTTCATCTGAAATTTCTTTGACTCCGCTCTTTACTATGCGAGTTCTTCTCTCATCGCTGTACTTCTCGCGAATTTCTAATATTTCTTTTTTAATAAGTGCAAAAAGCTTTTTATTGCTTCCTAGAAGTTCTTTGAGTTCAGCTATGAGTAGCTGTGTAGCGCTTAATTCATCTTCGATCTTCTTTCTCTCTAGTCCGGCTAGGCGCTGGAGTTTCATTTCTAGAATAGCGGTGGCCTGCTTTTCAGAAAACTTAAATTCCTTCATTAATTTAGCATGTGCTTCGGTAGCATCCTTTGAACCTCTAATCAAAGTAATTATTCTATCTATATAGTCTAATGCTTTTTTTAAACCTAGGAGAATATGTTCACGATCTAATGCTTTATTTAAATCAAACTGTGTTCTACGCTTAATGACTACTACTCTATGAGCTATGAACTCTTCGAGAATAGTTTTCAAAGACAAAGTCTTTGGAACTCCGTCTACCAGAGCTACTACGTTAAAGTGAAAAGCTTCTTCTAACTGAGTATGTTTGTATATAAAGTTAAGAACTTTCTCTGGGTATGCTCCGTTTTTTAAATCGATAACTATTCGGATATCTTTTGTGGACTCATCACGAAGACCCTTAACTCCATCTAATAACTTCTCTCTCACAAGGTCTGCAATTCTCTCTAATAACTGTGACTTCACCACTCTATATGGAAGTGATGTGATAATGATAGAAAAAAGACCCTTTTTATCTTCTATGATTTCTGCCTCACCTCTCACTACTACACCTCCTCTACCTGTAGAATAAGCATGTACTAAATCTTTTTGACCATAGAGAACTGCACCTGTGGGGAAATCAGGACCCTTAACGAATTGTAATAAATCTTCTGTGACTGCGTCAGGATTGTCTATTAGATGAACTGTAGCATCTAATACTTCACCAAGATTATGTGGAGGAATATTCGTAGCCATACCGACAGCGATACCAAGTGTGCCATTTAAGAGCAAATTAGGAACGGCAGTAGGAAAAACTCTAGGCTCAGTTCTCGTGCCTTCATAGTTTGGAACAAAGTCTACGGTATCTTTTTCTAAATCTCGAAGGAGCTCAGCAGAAATCTTCGACATTTTTGCCTCTGTGTATCTCGGTGCTGCAGCATTGTCACCATCTATAGATCCGAAGTTTCCTTGACCTATGATGAGTGGATAACGCATTGAGAAAGGCTGAGCCAGCTTAACTAGAGCATCATAAACAGCAATATCCCCATGAGGATGATAGTTACCTGTCGTGTCTCCAGTAATCTTCGCAGACTTTCTAGTCTTTGCTCCTGCAGTAAGACCAAGCTCATGCATAGTGTAAAGAATTCTGCGATGCACAGGCTTTAATCCATCACGAACATCTGGAAGTGCTCGAGAGGTGATGACAGACATAGCATAATCGAGATAAGATTCTCTCATCTCGAGTGTAATACCCCGATCTATTATTCCCCTTTCGTTTTGAATTTTCTTCTCTATTTTCTCTGGAAGATTACTCTCTTCTGCTTTACCTGATTTATCTTTTGGCATATCGATTTAAATTTATAATCTTTTTAAAAATTTTATTACTTTAACCTATTACAACCCATTACTTTGACTCTACTACTTCTAATTCACCATTCGTCTTTTCTTCTTTTGAAAAAAATAGATTTGAAAAAGAATTTCTAATACCATCGAATCCACTGACTACATTTGCCATATTATCCGATACTATTTTTAACGGCCCCTTATCAGCATCTGGAGAATTAGTAGCGATAGTAGACTGGTTTATTTTAGCACTAAATACCACAGCCCATATTAAAAAAACTGCGAAGGTAGTAGAAAGAGCCACAGAAAGAGCAAATCTTTGCTTTTTACTTTCTGACTGTCTTCTCATATTTTCTATAAAATTTTGCATAACATTAGATTATTAATAAAAATAAATTTAAGATTTAA
>JAUSHF010000040.1 GCA_030648705.1 bacterium | reverse complement strand
TGTTAAAAAATTATCATCTTTGTGGAAAGATCCACAACTAAATATTTAACAGTTTTTGTACAAAAATGTCTGGGATCATCTTTGTGACATCAGATATTCCGGGTAATAATTTTATTTCAGTGAAAAGGCTTTCTTTTTTATCATTAAATGATGTTCCTACTTCTAAAAACATACCTTCTGGTGTGGTGTCGCTACTCTCACAATCTTCTCCTTCGTATACTAAACACATAGCAAAAGAAGACAATGTTGTTAAGAAATAAGCATCACTACTCATAATGTTATATTTAGCATCGAGCTGGGTTGCTCCCATCTGATATAAATAAACATGTTTAGTATTATCTACATAACTTTGTATATTTATTGTTATCCCACCACTACAGGTACACATTTCCTCAATACCCTGAAGTTTTCCACCATCAAATGTGCTTCCGTAAGCAGATGCCTTAAAAGGTGAAATCGCGAGGTTTAGAAAAGTTATTAAAATAACAAAATAAAGAATGGAGGATAGTCTTTTTTTTGTATTACAAATGGTTTTTATTTTATTCATTATTATTTTATGATTATGAAATATCCATAATTTATACTCGTCCCTGCTTTCGTTTTTACACTAAAGCTAACTGTGAATCTGTCGACTACTGTATTTTCGAAGAAAGCTTTAGATTTGGGTAGCTCGCTTACCTTAAAAGATAGGGTATGACCATCTTTGGAGAATATGTTTCTAATGGTTCCAAGGCTTGAGAATACACTATTTCCAAATGTATCAAGATTATCAGCTGTGATTATAATTGTATCATTCTTATTTGCATATGTAGGAGTTACGGAAGATATTCTAGGTCTTTCGTATGTAGTGTCGCCTATTGTTAAGAAGATAGAACTAGTGTTTTTTGTATTGGAAGTGCTATTCGAAGCCCAAATTTGATATACGCCTCTAGATATATTTGGTATCAACACATATACACTTTTATCCGAAGTGATATTTGCCTTTACTGTATAATCCGAACCAATATTTATCATGGTATCTGAATCAAATCCTTGTCCGCTGATTTTTAAAGTATCACCTGATTTTATTTTAACATGAGAGATTCCGAATATGGAAAGATCATTAGAGAATATGCCTTGGAAAGCTTCTTCCTGAGGGATGATTCCTTTACTAAGTATATTTTTCACTTCACTTTTTATGGTATCTGTCGTGGTAGAGAATTTTAGTTCTGATGGCAGTATATTTAGTGTTTCCAACATTATTTTAGTCCACTTCCCCACATATCCTGTGCCAGATTTTAGTCCAGAAGGTAAAAGTATCGTGGATGAATATTTTTCCTGTAATTTTATTACAGCGTTTTTAGTTTTTGTTCCAAAGTAATCGGTTTCATTTCCTGGAGAGCCGGGACCAATCTCAGATATTCTGGTATCTGGATCTTTATTAAGAATCTTTTGTAATTCTAAGACATCATGTCCCATCATCCCTGTTTTTAAGTCTCTATAAAATAAATCAGAAGAGGCTAATAAATTATTTTTTGGTAAAAATAAAAATGTAAGAAAAATAACTAGAATCAATAATCTATTAGAATATTTACTACTAATCATACGGTAATATTACCACAAATTAATTTTTTTGTGATTTCGAACCATTTTTCTATGGTTATTTGCTCGGCTCTTTCATTTTTATCAATATTTAGCTCAGTCCACGTAGTCTCAATTTTGTCTGGGTCAAATAATTCCTTTAAATTACTGGATAAGATCTTTCTTTTATGTGCAAAACCTGTTTTTACTACTGTGAAAAAGTCTTTTTCTGTAATTTGAGCAGTTTCGAACTGCTTTTTCGATATGTCATAAATAGCTAATATGGCAGAATCCACGTTTGGTGCTGGTACAAAAGAACCCGCCTTTACTGTTTTTATATATTCGGGTGTACCATAAGCTTTAATACTTACAGAGAGAATACTTCCTTTTTCATCTATTATTCTCTCGGCGACTTCTTTTTGAACTAGGAAGACTATGGTGTTCGGATAAAAATCGCTTTCTAGAAAAATTCTGGTTAATTCGCCTGTTATATAATATGGAATATTTGCTATTATTTTATACTCGCCTTTTTCAAGATTTAAATTTTTTATTTGCGTATTCAATATATCCTCATGAATTAGTTCCAGTTTTCCAGATCCTATTTCTTTAGAGAATTTTTCTTTGAGAATTGGAATCAGACGATCGTCTTTCTCTACAGCTATCACCTTCCCTGCTTTTGCTAAGAGTAGAGATGTTAGAGCACCTTCACCGGGACCTATTTCTAATATGATATCTTCGTTTGAAATTTTTCCAGCTTCAATAATGGCGTCGAGTGCGCTTTTGTCTTTAAGAAAATTTTGTCCGAGTGATTTTTTTGCGAATATCATTTTTAAATTTTTAGAAATCTATAAAGATTGCTTTTATACCTGTGGGTTCCTCGAGAATTTCTTTGTCTATTAAATCTCCATCTATGTCTCCAATAAATTCTGATGGTTCGTTATATCTCTGTGATCCGAATATTGTTCTCATTCTAGCAAATAAGAGAAAAAGTTTCTTTTTTGCTCTGGTTACTGCTACGTAGAAAAGTCTTCGTTCTTCTTCTCTTTCTGACTTACTCATTTGAGCCTCGTCTATTTTAATGTGAGGAAATAAGTCTTCTTCAAGGCCTGTTATAAAGACATAATCGAATTCTAGACCTTTTGAAGCGTGAACTGTCATCAGTTTGACGCCATTTTTTTCTTCAATTAATTCGTCCTGATCTGTAGCTAGTGATGCGTCTGTCAGAAGATTTTCAATACCCTCACCTTCTTTTTGATTTTGATTGTCATATTTTGTGGCTAGCGTTACGAGCTCTCCCAAGTTCTCTAAAGTTTCTAAATCTTCACTGGTTCTGTTCTCTCGTAAATATTTTTCTAAACCTGTAGCTTTGATAATAAAATTTATAACCTCAGACGGCTTCTTTGTTTTTACCTCCATACTAATCAGGTCGAGTAAATGGAAAAAATCAGAAACTTTCTGTCTCATTGCAGGACTTAAAGTATTTTCTTCTCCAGCAATTACCTTAATTAAAGTGGCCTTCCCTATTCCTCTTGGTGGTACATTTATTATTCTTACTAAATCGGGAGTACTTTGTCTATTAAGTGATGTGCGAATGAAGGACAAAACATCTTTAACTTCTTTTCTTTCGAAGAATTTAACACCGAGTAGCTGATAAGGGATATTTTTCTTTAAAAAAGATTCTTCGAGTACTCGTGACTGGAAGTTTGCTCTATAAAGTACTGCAATGTTATTTGTTTTAACTCCTTTTTTAATTAGATCAGATATGTTTTCGGCTACTATTCTGGCCTCGTCGTTCTCGGTGCTAGCTTCCACTAAAGTTATTTTTTCACCCTTTTCATTGTTAGTGAAAAGCTCTTTTTTCTTTCTTAGAATATTTTTTTCGATTATCAGATTTGCTGCGGATATAATCGTCTTTGTAGATCTATAATTCTCTTCGAGTAATATCACTTTAGCTTCAGGGTAATCAGTCTCGAAATTTAGGATATTTTGTATATCGGCTCCTCTCCAACTGTATATATTTTGATCCGCATCACCCACCACACATATATTATGATGGTTTTCTGCCAATGATTTAGCTATAGAATACTGCACTTTATTAGTATCTTGGTACTCGTCTATATGGATATATTGCCATTTATTCTGATAGTATTCCCTGATATCGGTGTGATCTCTGAGGATTTCGGCTGTCTTTAATATTAAATCATCGAAATCTAGAGCGTTGTTTCTTTTTAATATAGCGTCATATTTAGACCAGACATTTTTTACTATTTTTCTAAAGACTTCTTTATCGCTTGGATTAAAAGTGTATGAGTTTTTAAAATCCCCTTTTTCCTTAGAAATAGTGCTCAATATAGAAGATGGATCGAATTCTTTGGAGTCTAGGTTTAGCATTTCTAGGGCCTCCTTTATAGCTTTTTTAGAATCCGCTCTGTCGTATATAGTAAAATGTCTGGTTACTCCTATTTTAGATGACTGCTCTTTAATGATATGAACACCTAATGAGTGAAAAGTGGTCATAAAAGGTTTTTCCATCATAGAGATGGGTAGATTTAAGCTCTTATCCTCTCTTATGAGCTTGTAAATTCGCTCACGCATCTCCTTTGCAGCTTTATTTGTAAAGGTTATTCCTAGTATTTTGTGAGGTGCGACACCTTTTTTAATAATTTCTAGTATTCTGTGTGTTAGGGTTTTTGTCTTACCTGCTCCAGCTCCTGCGAGTATCAATACTGGTCCTTCAGTAGTCAAAACGGCTTCTCTTTGTTTGGAATTAAGTGATTCTAAATGATTCATTTGGATACTATAACATTTTAATTTACTAACTAATATCGGGATTACTTTTAATTCGATATTTAATATTAAGCATATAATACTGTCAATTCAATATTTGACAAAAGTCTCTAAATATCGCTATTCACAGTTTATTAGACTAGCTCATTGACTTTTTCCTTCTAGACCGTATCCTTAGTATATACCTTTATGAGGTATGTCAGTAAATGGCTTAACAGAGCCATATATTAGAAAATAACCACAGAATTTCAGTATAAAATATTCATTTAGAATACACCGAAGGAAGTTGACAGATTTATGAAATCGTATCTTAACTTTAAATTAAACGTCATAAAAATTTATTCCAGATTTTTTCTTCAGGCTTTTTTTCTTTGTGTCACAGTTATTTATCCAAGTGTTACTTATGGAGGTATTTTTTCTTCATTTTTAATAGGTGAAGTAGGCGCAGCTTCAATGTCTGCTAGTGTAATGCCGATGTCACTTACTAATATACCTTTACTCGAGGCTCCTCTTAATCCAGATCCAAATATTCTCTCTAAAGAGAACGATGTAGTGGTGTTAGCGGATAATTCCCTATTTTCAGAGATTGGTCCTTCTGGTACTAGTGCTGATATGGCTGAACTGACTTCAAGTGGTCAGATCTCTGTCTATGTGGTTAAAAAGGGTGATACATTAGGTGAGATAGCAGATCTCTTTGGTGTATCAGTAAATACTATTATTTGGGCCAATAATATGAGTAAGGGCGGAGTCGTTAAGGAAGGTCAAAATTTAGTTATACTGCCTGTTTCTGGAGTTAGACATATAGTTAAGAAGGGTGATACATTAAAGGCTATCGTTCTGAAGTATAAGGCGGATATGGATGAAGTTCTCCAGTTTAATGATCTAACTATCAATTCAAGTTTGAAAATTGGTGATGAGATCATTGTACCGGATGTAGAGTTAGTAGAATATTCAGCTCCTGTTCCAAAAGGAACTAAGATTGCAGGAACGGCTAAATATCTAGGCGGAAGCGGACCTTCTATTCCCGGATATTATATTAGACCTGTGATAGGTGGTGTAAAGACTCAGGGAATACACGGCTGGAATGGTGTAGACATAGCCTCCAAAATAGGAACTCCAATCTATGCTTCTGCTAATGGTGTCGTAATAGTGGCCATGAATAATAGCGGATACAATAAAGGATACGGTAATTATGTGGTTATTAGTCATAGTAATGGTACGCAAACTCTTTATGGCCATGCTAGTAAAGTCTTAGTAACTCCAGGTCAAGTTGTGGCACAGGGTGACTTAATAGCATTAATGGGTAGTACAGGTAAGTCTACTGGTTCACATCTGCACTTTGAAGTGCGTGGCGCTAAAAATCCTTTTTAATTCTGTAATCCAAAGCTTCTAATACGTGTTCCCTTTTTATAATATCTGAATTATCTAGCGAAGCGATAGTCCTAGATAATTTTTTTATGGATTTTATTCCGCGTGTAGATATATTCATTATATTTACCGCTTCTTTAATAATTTCCTGGATATCTTTAGATAATTCTGTGTCTTTGTTTTTACAAATTAGTTCTCTGGCTCTAATAATATCTTTCATTACATCTATACTTTTTCTAATCTCGGCAGAACCTTTTGTTCCCACATCATTTTTGGGGAGTATCTTTTCTATATCTGTAGAATTAATTTCAATCCACATATCTATTCTATCTAATATTGGTCCAGATAATTTATTTCTATAATTCTCTATTCTCTTAGGTTCACAGACACATTTTTTATTTGGAATATTTGCCCCATGATAACCACACGGGCATGGATTCATAGCTATTATAAGTACAATATCTGCCGGCAAAGAAGCTCTACTAGATGCGCGTGCTATATTTATACATTTTTCCTCAAGTGGTTCTCTAAGCGAGTTTATTACTCTTCTGTCAAATTCTAAAAACTCATCCATAAATAATATTCCTCTGTGTGCTAAGGTTATCTCGCCTGGAGTAATATTCGCCCCACCACCGATAATAGCTGAATATGATGAGGAATGATGGGGAGAACGAAATGGCGGTCTAGATACTAGATCTTCGGTATTATTTAATAATGAATGAATACTAGTTACCTCTATAGATTCTTCGAGATTTAACGGAGGGATTATAGATGAGGATGATTTTGCTAGTAGAGTCTTACCAATACCTGCCCTACCCCAGAGAGCTATGCTATGTTTACCTGCTATGGCAATTTCTAATCCCCTTTTTGCGTGATCTAGTCCATAAATATTTTCAAATAAATATTCTGAATTTTTAGTACTAGGTTCTATTTTATATTCTAATATCTGTACAGGTATGATATCTTTCTCACCATTAAGGTGGCGCACTACTTCATTTAAATTTTTTACTGAATATATATTTATATCGGAAATATATTTAACTTCATTTTCATTGTCTTTTGGGATAAATATATTTTTAAAACCATTTTCTTTGGCTTTAATTACTATAGATAAAATACCTCTCGTCTTCTTTACTAGTCCATCTAAAGATAATTCACCGAGAAATAAATCTGTACCACAAGGCTGTCTGATTATCTTCTTTGTATTTAAATAAGCTATTGCTATAGCGAGATCAAATGCAGTACCATCCTTTTTAATATACGGAGGACTTAGGGATACGATTACTTTTTCATTTGAATGTTTGGGAGATGAAAAGTTTGAATTTTTAAGTGCTGAGGATACTCTATCTTTTGCTTCATCTACCAAAGTGTTTGATAGACCTATAATAGAGAAAAAATGAAGACCTCTCGACAGATCTACTTCTACAGATATGATATCTGCTTTTAGTGATATTATTTGGCCACTCCAAACTCTGGAAAAACTCATATTTTCCATATTAGCAAATTGTGTATGAAGGAATAATAAAAAAAATCTAAAGAAATAATAAAAAATTTATTATTTCTTTAGATTTTTTTTATTATTCTCTCGTCCACTTATCTGCCTCCCGACTTAATTTTTATTTAGCGTGTGTTTTGCAAGTCTTTGCCGATGGATTCGCTACAAGTCTTTCCTTCTCTATCATCTCTCCACATACTTCACATTTGCCGAATGTTCCATCTTCTATTTTTAGGAGAGCCTTTTTCACATCATTGTATTGAATTTCTAATTGTTTAAGAATGGCACTGTTCTCCTCGAATACTCCTACTTTATCAGCTAATTCATTCTCATCTGCTGAATCGATATCGATATTTCCTGGTACAGGTTCCCAATCATTAGGATTATTAGGATTAATTCTACCAACAGTCTTAAGCTCTTCTTCTAGGTTTTTCATTTCCTCTTCGAGCTTACTTTTTATTAGTTCTAATTTTGTTTTCATGGGTAGATATTAGCACTAATTAGCCTATCTGACAAACTTTTGACGGCTTATTTCATTTATTAAATAAATAAAGGAATTTTCGGATGTAGTTATTACCAATGTCTCAGAATCTATAAAACTGTACAGTAGTAGAGTCTTGTCAGAGAAAACATTTTTTAATATTCTAGTATCTTTATTCTTAATAATCTTATCTCCGAATGAAATATTTGATTTAGTATCAGAACCGCCTTCTTTAACTATGAATGGCCAGAAGTCGTCTATTATAGATGATTCATAACGAAGCATAGATGATAAAGCTCCTTGGAAGAAGTCTACTTTAAGTATTACGAAAGGATAATTTATGCCACTTATCTTATGGTAACCGAACATAAATGGATTCTTAAGAATTCTGAATAAGGAATCTGGAATCTTCAGATCAGATAACTTTACAAAATCTTTAGCTGTAATATCTGACCCACCGTCTCTAATGTCATTTGAGTATCTAAAAAAAACATCAGTTATTGTCCCATCGTTACCTGATGATTCGGAAACCGCTTTTGATAGAGCTGATACTATTGGTTTTGTGCTAGTGCTGACAACTATTTTTATATGATTACTTGTCGGGATAATACTGATTATATTTTCAAGATTTGTGATTTTTACACCTGAGCCTGAAGGTTTTTTATTTTTATAAATGTAATATAGACCATAACCTCCACCGCCTATTAATATCATTCCTAATATTACGAAGAATATATTTTTCCAAGGAAAAGGAGTTTTTATTTTTACTTCTTCAGGCGCTCTGTTTCCTAAATCTTTTAGTGCTGGATTAGCATTGTTTATATATGTATGAACTTTTGGAATATCTACAGGAGATACTTTTGGCATTACTTTAATCCCCTCTTTTGGCATAGTGACCATAGTCTCATCCTTCTTTACGAATTCTTCAAGATTTGTTTGTGAAGGTTCTACCGTAGGTGCTCCAGCATACATAGATGGATCTACTGATACATTAGCAGTCTTTGGTATTCCAAATCTGGAAAAAGTTTGTGGAGTGTTTTGTACCATTTGCTCTTTTGCGAGCTTTGCTTTTTGTTCAGATACAGCAATACTGATAACAGATGTATTTCCGTGTTTTAAGGCGTTCGCTACATCCCCTTCATAAGTACGAATAGGACTTATTTTTTTGTCATTTAGTGGATCCATAATTAACTTATTATACCAGATTTAAAATTTTATTTGTTTAATAAAATCTTTGTCTGCTTGTTTGATAGATAAATTTAATCTTCCTTTTTCATCTATTTCTTTAACAACGACTGGTACTATCTGTCCGATTTTTATATATTTTGAGACTACATCTATTCTAAAAGGAGCCATTTCTGATACGTGAACTAATCCTTCTGCATTTGGACCTATTTTTACAAAGGCACCGAAGTCCATTAGACGAGTGACCACAGCATCGTTTACTCTATCCCCTATTTTCCATTCCTTTGTCATTCCCTCGATAGCGGCATAAGCTTTTTCAGCTGATCCATTTTTACCTGTTATAAATACTGTTCCATCATCATCTATATCTATAGCATCTACTCCTGTTTCATCTTTGATTCCATTTATATTTTTTCCTCCTGGACCTATGACTAGACCGATTTGATCTACTTTAACTTTTAAGGTCAAAATCTTTGGTGCATTTGGAGAAATGTCTTTTCTAGGAGCTGGAATGGCTTTTAGAATTACATCTAATATAGTCATTCTAGCTGTCTTCGCTTTTTTAAATGCTTCAGAGAGTATGTTTATAGGTATTCCGTCTACTTTTACATCCATCTGTATAGCTGTGACTCCGTCTTTTGTTCCCGCTACTTTAAAGTCCATATCACCATAATGATCTTCTGGTCCTTGAATATCTGTTAGAACTTTAAAATTTTTCTCATCTTTAATCATCACTCCTGAAGATATTCCAGCCACAGGATTCTTAATAGGTACACCTGCGTCCATAAGAGCGATGGTAGATCCACAAACTGAGGCCATAGATGTAGAACCGTTTGAGGACAAAGCTTCTGATACTATTCTGATAGTATAAGGAAATACTTCTTTAGCAGGTATCATGGGTGTGAGAGCCTTTTCTGCCAGTGCTCCGTGACCGATAGCGCGTCTATTCATTCCCCCACTTCTGCCTGTTTCACCTGTAGAAAAAGGTGGAAAGTTGTAATGATGTATGTATCTCTTATCACCTTTTACTTCTATTCCGTCCATTGTCTGTGCATCTCCCGGAGCACCTAAAGTTAAAGCGGATAGCACGTGAGTTTGTCCTCTGTAGAATATTCCAGATCCATGTAGCACTGGAGATATACCTCCTGCTTCGGCGTAGAGTGGGCGTATTTCATCTATTCCTCTACCGTCTGCTCGGCGATTATTTACTATGGCTTCATTATGAATGTATTCATTTACCTCTTCTTCGAATAAATCATTTGCTAGGATTTCAGTAGTTTCGTCTTCATGAAAAGCTGAAGTGATTTCTTTCATCCAAATATCTCTTAACTCTTCTATTTTATCTCCACCAGGAATTCCACTCATAATATATTCACTCATAAGTGGCAGAACTTTTTCTTTGAAAATATTTTTTAATTCATTTTTGATGATAGGTTTCGCTATGATCTTTTTAGGCTTTCCTATTTCGGCAATTATTTTCTTCTGGAATTCCTGAATTTGTTCTATTTCTTTTGCAGAGAATTCTAATGCGGATACTACGGTTTCTTCTTGAACTTCGTTTCCACCAAGCTCTATCATGTTTATTTTTCCATCTTTACCGCAAGCTACTAATTCGAATTCTAATTCAGGGTTATCTCTAACACCATAATTAGGATTTATTATTAAATCATCGTGACCTTTAATCTTAGCAATTCTCACCGCTGAGACGGGACCATTCCATGGAATATGAGATGTACTGATAGCTAGAGAAGCTCCGAGAACTCCTAATATATCAGGGTCATCCTGGTCTATAGATAATACAGTGATGATTATTTGAATATCATTTCTAATCCATTGATCGAAGAGAGGGCGAATTGTCCTATCTATTATACGTCCTGATAACACTGCTTCGTCTGATGGTCTTCCTTCTCTTCTTACGAATTTACTACCAAGTATTTGTCCCGAAGCGTAGAATTTTTCTTCATACTCTACTGTGAGTGGTAAGAAATCTGTTCCCTCCTTTACTCTACTCGACATTACAGCGGTAGCTAATATGATACTGTTTCCATATTTAATCATTACAGAGCCGTGAGCTCTCTCTGCTAAATTAGAAAAAGTCGCAGTTAGTGTCTTCCCTCCTATGACTGTTGTGAATTCTTTTTTTTCCATTGTATTATTCTATTAATTTTAAATTGTAAATTAATTTGTTGGATTAATTGGTTTTGGAGCTGGGTTTGCTACCGGATTTGCTACTGGTTTATTTAGCTTTCTAATTTTGTTACTTCTATTATTATGGTTAGGACCTCCACTTGAAAGTAAATATTTTCTAGCGTTTTGGTCTAGGTCTATAAAGTCATCAGCGGCTTCTATTAATTTTGCTGAAGTGGAACGGCCGAATGATACGACTTCTACCTGACATCCATTGTGGATTTGTAAATATTCTACTAGTGGTATGAAGTCACCGTCGCCTGTTACGAGTACTACTGCGTCTAGTTTAGGAGCAAGTTTAATAGCGTCTACTGCTAGGCCTACGTCCCAGTCTGCCTTTTTACTTCCACCGGAGAAGATTTGCAAATCTTTAGTCTTAGTTTCAATACCCATCTTTGTTAGCGCATCGAAGAAACCTTTTTCATCGCCTGCTTCTGTAGATATTACATAAGCTACTGCTCTGATAAGAGATCTGTCTGCTACTGCGTCTAGTACTATTTGTCCGAAATTTACGCGGGAGTTATATAGATTTCTACCACTATGATAGAGGTTTTGAGTATCTATAAAGACACCTACACGCTGTTCGAGATGTTTGATAATTGACATATATTTATATTATTAAAAAAATTAGAGAAACATTATTAAAAAATTCTACTGCTACACAATTTTACACAAAAAGACACAAAATAAAAACGGTAGTTAAATTATAGCACCATTTTCAAAGTTAAAGAACGAACCGCCCTTTTGAGGCGGAAGTTCTTTTATTTCTTCTTCAATTCTAGCTTCTTAGCGACGACGTTATATCTCTTAGGATCTTTTTTAAATAGATAGTTTATGTGAGATTGTCTGTCTGCTACTAGACCTAGTAATCCTCTTCTAGAATGGTTATCTTTAGCGTGTTTCTTAAGATGAGAGGTTAATTCCTCTATTCTCTTAGTTAAAATACCAATCTGAACATCGGATGAACCAGTGTCTTTATCGTGAATTGATGTTTCTTTTATTACTTTTGCCTTTTTTGTCTTTGAAATCATGGTGCTAATACATTAGCATATTTATATTTAAAATGCAAGGGGCGGGGCTGGGTAATGGAAATCGAGTGTTTGAGCATTAAAAAATAGATGACCCGTCCTGCTTGCGCAAGACGGGTCAGTCACCCTGAGGGAAGATGTCATCTTCCGATAAGATGTGGGTCGGTTGGCTAGCGTAACTAGCCGAACCAAGATGGAAATCGATCCACGATGGCTCCTTTCTGATTTGTGATCTCTCGTACCCGTGGCGTTTTGAGCGAGGGTTTGGAGATCGGTTAATTGTGAAATTTTTGGTTTGGGGTTGGAACATGATAGTTTTTTACTATCATATTTAGGGTTTTAAACGGTCGGGTCTCGACAATGGCGCATATGAAATGCTTTGGTTTGGGGTTTTTGGTGTTGTCGCCTCATTGACCGATTAGTTCGTCGGGTCCTTGTTATGGCGCATAAAATGTGGAATTTAAACGTTTGGTGGGCCTTTTTCCGATCGGTGTCCGTTGGAAACAACTGTGTACACACAGTTTCCACAATTAATTTACAAAGAACACCTGACATGCAGTGTAGCATACATTAAATATTTGTCAATACCATATCTAATAACCTTTATTGATATAATTAATGTATGTCGCAGAATATTGAAGATTTAAAAAGGCAGTTCTTAGAGTATGTAGAGATAGAAAAAGGTAGAAGTCTCAGTACCGTCTCTAATTATGATCATTATTTGAGCAGTTTCTTGACCTTTGCGAAGGTAAAAAAGGCTGAAGATCTAAACGATAATATTCTCCGTGAATACAGACTATGGTTAAACCGTCAGGAGACAGGTAGAGTGGTTGGGGGCCGAAAAGAAAATCTTAAGAAGAAGACGCAAAATTATTATTTGATAGCTTTGCGGGCATTTTTAAAATATTTAGCAAAGAGAGGTGTGAATTCCATTCCTCCGGACAGGATTGAGTTGGCAAAAGTACCAGAAAGATCGCTTGATTTAATATCTCCAGATGATTTATCTAAATTATTAGCAAGTCCAGATACTAGTAATCTTAAAGGTTTACGTGATAGGGCGATGCTAGAAATGCTTTTCTCTACAGGTCTTCGTGTGTCTGAACTTTGTTCCCTTCCCCGAGACATTAATTTAGATTTAGATGAAATCTCTGTTCGTGGTAAGGGTGAAAAAGTCCGCGTGGTATTTTTATCTGAAGATGCCAAAGATTCTGTGAAAGCATATTTGGCGAAGCGTGATGATATGGACGATTCACTTTTTATTAGTATAAGTGCAAAGAAATTAGCCGATAAAGGCAAGGATTCTCTTCGCCTGACGTCTCGTTCTGTGGAGCGAATTGTTAAATATTACGCTATTAAAGAAGGAATTTCTAAAAAAGTGACTCCGCACGTGATTCGACATTGTTTCGCTACTGATTTGCTCAGAAATGGTGCAGATCTTCGCTCTGTTCAGATGTTACTAGGCCACGCGAATATTGGAACTACACAGATTTATACTCACGTTACTGACAGCGAGTTAAGAAATGTGCATAAGAAGTTTCATGGGAAAGGGGGTAAAAGGTAAATGGGATTGAAATTTACATATAAAGATTTTTATCTTATTGTATGCTATTATTTTTAATAGATGGGAATCTGCGTTATCGAAAAAATCAATGACCAATACACTCACTATGAAAACTGCAAAAACTGTATTTATCGCTGAAGCTGAAAAAGAATACGACAATACTGTGTCAAATGAAGTACGAGATGAGATGAAATCGAGACGTGGGACCAGATCCGCGGTTGAGGTTCTCGCAAAAGTCCTTGCAAGCAAACAGCAAGCCGAGTATTCGACAGCAGAACCGTTCGATTCGATTCCTGTGCCGTTACGGTTTGATGCGAGTAAGCGACAATTACCATAAATACTCCGCAAAATAAGACGCTCGGGCCAAAAATGGTCCGAGCGCTTTCTATAACTTTTTATCTTTTTTGTATTTAAGAACTACCCCGTAAACAATTTACGATACTTGTAGATCAGTCTCATCCCAATAATTGTCGAGACCAAACCGAGCGCAATAATTGCATAACTCAGGCCCATATTCCCTACTACGAAGCCGAAGGATAGCATTGTGATACTTTCGAATACTTGCTGAATCGCTGATTTAATAGAGAGAATAGTAGCTCTCTGATAAGATTCGATCACTTTATGAAGCATTGTGTTTAAGAAAGGACCGATGAATCCACGAAACATACTTTGGAAAAAGATCAAACTGATCGCCCATTTACTGATACATATACCAAGGATAATCATGGGTACTGTAAGAGCGAATATGGATAACAGAATGATATTTTTACCAGTCACCTTCTCGCAAATATCTTTTGCATATTTATTCGACACCGCACCAAAGATATTGAGAGCGAAGAAAACATAACCGTAATATTCAAGTGGCAAATCTACTAATTCGAAGTACGGATTATAACTAAAGAACCATATTTTCGAAGTAATACCCACAAGTGCAGAAAAAAATACGACCCAAAGCAATTGCTTCTGTTTAAAAACAGTTTTAATACCGTGAATTGCTGATTTATTCCAACCCATTTTCTTATTCTCCGAATGGATTATCGGTTCTTCGAAGAAGAATGCCGTGACGAATGCTCCTGTGATAAGACCGAGGTCCACATAAAGTGGAATTCTCATATTGATTTTGGCCAAATGGCCACATATCGCAGAGAATACTGCTGTCAGCATAAGGCTATAGAAACCCACCCTACTCACAATATCCATATTTTTTCTGGAAGTCTTATCTTCACAAGTAAACAGTGATTTAATACTGTCGAATATTAAGGCTGAATCGGCTCCTGATATAAAGGATGTACCAATGGCCCAGAGTATATTCCCTACCCAGATTAGCAGTGGTCCGTTTGCTGACGAGAAGCAGATTTGCTCCAGTATCAGAATTAGACAACCAATCTTGATAGTTAGAATCCTGCCGAATTTATCTGCCAGAATCCCTGTCGGCAACTGGAATAATACCAGCACTGCTACTGCCACTGCTTCACAAGTATATACTTCTGGAAGTGACATTTTGCACGTGTTTGTCATGTACGAGATGAGAATTGGTCCACGCATAGAAGCGTTGGCTAGAATTCCATACAGGTAATACAGACTGAGGTTTCTTTTCATACTTTCTCCGTTTTGTTTTTTTTGTTTGAGGTTTAAGGAACAAATTCACTCATTTCGCTCGATAATGAATCGGCAAACAGTGAATCTAGATTTGGGATTTTTGTTTTTTATAACAAAAACTCGGCCATCTAGCCGAGACAGTCTTAGTTTCATTTGAAAAACGATAAATTAATTAGTATTTAATAGAGTTTTAGAGAAATTAACACAACCTTGGCTAAATGATGATGTATCAGCAATGTACTTAGGATACATAGCAGAACACCCAAAAAGTCCGACGTTTCTATCGGCTCTCTGTGAAATTAATGTTGTGTTAAAATGATTTCTCATTACTTGGTAAATATATCACAAAACTTCATCACTGTATATAGGAAATGTTGATAATTATATCTTTGAATAGTATGATTAAATGCATGAAAATTATCTCTTGGAATGTAAATGGACTCAGGGCTAATATTAAAAAAGGTTGTTTTGGCGAGCTTTTATCTAGCGGAGCGGATGTAATATGCCTTCAAGAAACTAAGGTTCATATAGAGCAGCTTCCGGAAGATATCAAAAATCCACTCGGATATACTGGATATTTTGATCATTCTAAAGTTAAAAAGGGCTATAGTGGTGTTGCAATTTATTTAAAGAATGATTCCCCTCTCGGCAGGCCAGAGAAAGTAGAATACGGTATGGGGGTGGAAGAAATGGATCAAGAGGGTCGATTTATAGCCTTATTTTTCAAGGATTTTGTGCTTATTACTTTATACTTCCCTAACGGCGGGGGTGGCGAAGATAGACTAGATTATAAAATGAGATTCTATAGCCACTTTTTGAAATATATTAATAAAATTCGAGATTCGAAGGATGCAAAAGAGATAATATTCTGCGGAGATGTGAATACTGCTCATAATGAGATAGATATTGCTAGACCGAAGGAGAATGAAAACCACACAGGGTTCTTACGTATTGAGAGAGATTGGCTTGATGAAGTAGTTAAAAATGGATACGTAGATGTATGGAGAAAAATGAATCCAGAAAAAATAAAATACACTTGGTGGGATATGAAGACTTTCGCGCGGGAGAGAAATGTTGGATGGAGAATTGACTATTTTTTTGTGAGTGAAAATTTTTTTTCGCGAGTAAAAGATGCAAAAATTTTAAATGAAGTATTTGGCAGTGATCACTGCCCTATCTCTTTAGACCTAAAATAATCTTTAAATACAAGGATATTTTGTCCTTTAGGATTTTTATCTTTTATAAAGGACACTGATAAAGAAAGTTATCCACATAATGTCCTTTACAATGTCCTTTATACAAAATATAATATAGGACAGATTAGATGGATTGTGTAGAGTAAAAAGAAAAAAGTTTTTTTGTTAGGAATTTGTTAGGAAAAAGTTTTAAGAATTTTCTTTAAAATACGAAGCACAAAGAAGTCATTGTTCTTTCTAAATAGACGAAAAAGTTATGGTTATCTTTTTCGTTCTGCTGTTCTTTTTTAAGCTCGCGATAGGTTCTACGGACCATCGCCCTCACCTTTGATTCTGTGTCATACGAGTTATATTAAGTCTACTAGCAATCTCTTCTCACACATTTTTTTGAAGATTGATTCGCGAAATTCCTTAAGACTCCTAATGATCTAGCATCAGCGGTGTAAAAAAAGCCGCTTTTAGTCTTAGGAAATGCTTTAACCTTCCTTTGTACGAAGCGGCTTTCTCTTTTATATACAAGATATGGCTTTTTTAAGCTATTTCACGTGAAACTTACCACGTATTTCCTCGATTTTCTGGCTATCTGCCTCCTCCTTTTTTATTTTTCCCTTCTCTCCTAGAGCTAAAAGCTCGTCTTTTGGTAATTTAGCTAGTTCAATTGCCCTTTTGTTTAGATATTCTTCAGTATTTAGTTTAGGATCATCAAGCACTTCTTCTAATAAAGCGTGTAATATCTGTCCTATTTTAGGTCCTGGTGTTTCATGTGTAACCTCAATTATCTGTTTCCCGTCGGTTTTTAACATTCCTACAGATATAGGATCACGCATAGCTTCTTCAACCATTGATTGATACTTTCTAAGTCTATATGGATTTTCCTTAGGTCTGCCTGTACCTACTCGGTCGCAAATTCTAACATTCATTAAATCCCAGATATTTTCCTTTCCAACATTCGCTACCATTCTTCTAACAGCAGAAAGTGTTATTTGTTCGGTGTCGCTGAAAAACATGTGCCATCTTATGAGTTTGGTTATTTTTTCAATAGTTTTCACGGGAAACCTTAATCTTTCTAGTATTTTACGTGTTTCACGTGAACCCACTACTTCATGACCGTAGAACGTCCAAGTACCTGTTTCATGTGAAAACCTACGAGTTTCTGGCTTAGATATATCATGAAATAGGGCAGTAAGCCTTATTTCCAAAGGCCAACCTTTATCAGCAGAATGCTGAAGACTTCTTAATAGGTGTTCCCACACATCATAAATGTGTGTACCACGCTGTTCTATACCTATTCCAGCTTCTAATTCAGGTAGAATATACTTCAAAATACCAGAATTATGAGCGTTTATAAGGCCTTCCATGGGTTTGTCTGACATTAGAAGCTTTACAAACTCATCTCTTATGCGTTCCTTGGATATCTTTTCTAGCAAGTGAGCGTTCTTTTTAATGCTATTTAAGGTATCAGTGTTTAACGTGAAACCAAGTTCTGCTGAAAAACGTATTGCTCTGAGTATTCTTAGTGCATCCTCTGTAAATCTTTCATCAGGATTTCCTACAGTTCTAATAGTTTTATCTAAAATATCCTTACGTCCTTCATATAAGTCAAAGATTTCCGCAGTACTGTCTTTTATGGATAGGGCAATGGCGTTAATCGTGAAATCTCGCCTTTGAAGATCGTCCTCGAGTCTTTTACTGAACTTCACACTATCAGGGCGTCTAAAGTCACTGTAGCTACTCTCAAGCCTAAATGGAGTGACCTCCACGGTCTTTAAAGTTTCATCTTCTGTATCTCTATTCACAACACCCACTGTTCCAAAATTATTCTCGTAAAAACTATCACTAAAAACCTTTATTATCTCTTCTGGAGTAGCATCTGTGGTAACATCCCAGTCCTTTGGTTTTCTTTTAAGCAATAGATCTCTTACGCATCCACCGACTAAATATGCTTTAAAACCAGCTTCTTCAAGCTTTTTAACGATATCTGACACTTCGTCAGGTATATTTATTTTTCTTTGGAATAGGTTTATTTCCATAACAGGATTGTACCACATTTTTAAAAATATGATTATTGGTGTATTATTATCATGTTTATTAATATTCGATTAACGTTTTGCGCTCGTAGCTCAATTGGATAGAGCACTTGGCTTCGAACCAAGGGGTTGTGGGTTCAAGTCCTGCCGAGCGCACAAAATAGGGAAGTGATGTTGGTATATATGCAGGGATTCATTTATAGAACTGTAAAAGATTCACAAAAAACTTGTTTTTCTTTTTTAAAATGATAATCTTATTATTGTAAAATAATGCGGGTATCGTTTAGTGGTAGGACACGTCCTTGCCAAGGATGAGGTAGGAGTTCGATTCTCCTTACCCGCACAGAGAAAAATACAATAAAATATTGATTAGAAAATTATTAAGACCAAAAGGCCTATTTTTGTTAAAACTGTGGATAACTCTGTGGACACTGTTCATAAAAGACGTCTTTTTGTGTGACTGATATTATGAAAGTGTTATTTTAAAAGGCTTTTTATATTTTGTACTTATACACTTAGCTGTTTATAAAGGAATGTCTTTAAAATTCTAAACGACTTGTCTATTAAAAATAAATATATGGTGTATACGGTGTGTACATTAGACAAATAAAGATTTTATGAATTTTTCATTGTTTCTTTAGAACTTCTTTATAATTCCTTTATACCTTTTGTTTTAAAATATAGTTATTATGAATATAACAAAAGATCAGTTTATGCTTTCTAAAAAGCAGATAGGGAATATAGGGGAAGATACCACAGTTAATTTCCTTAAAAAGAGGGGATATGACGTGTGCGCTCGTAATTATGCGAAGAAATGCGGTGAGATCGATATTGTGGCCAAAAAAGATAATGCACTTCATTTTGTAGAGGTAAAAAGTACTTTATGTGAAAAACTTCCTGAGAAATCTTCAGATAACGCTTTTTATATGCCAGAAGAAAGGGTTACGAGTAGGAAACTGTCTAGGTTAAGGAAAACTGTTGGTGTGTTTCTAAGGAATAATAAAATTTCTGAGGAATCTGAATGGTATTTCCATGTTTCGGCGGTTTATCTTAAATTGCCTGAGCGTATTGGGAGGGTATTCTTCATAGAACATCAGGTACTTTAGACTCTTTAAAATGCAATCAAAAATTATTTCTCCAGCAATTTTCTAGCTTTTTAAATGAAATGTGATATTATATATTCTGTTTTCGGGGCGTGGTGTAACGGCTAACATTCCTGTTTTGGGAACAGGCGACTTCGGGTTCGAATCCCGACGCCCCGACCAGTATAATATTAATAAAATATAAATTTAAATGATTAAAAAGATAGTTATATTTTTTGATAAGTTAGAAGATATAATAAGAGCGTCTCTAAGTAAATATCCTATTGTGTATGCCCTTATAGGTGGTGTATTCGTGGTTTTGTTCTGGAGAGGTGTTTGGCATACTGCTGATATGCTTCAGGGTGAAGGTGGAATATTAGGTTTTCTTTTCTATGAACCTGTAAATGCAGTGATTTCTGTGGTTACTCTTCTAATGACGGGTCTCTTTGTATCATTCTTTATAGGAGATACGATTCTAATTACTGGATTAAAAAGAGAGAAAAAAATTACCGAAAGAACAGAGACAGAGGTTAAGGAGGAAGCTGAAGGAGTGGCTGCTATCAGAAGCGATATTAAAAAGATCAAAGAAGAACTGTCGAATGTTCATGAAGATATGGTGGATATAAAAAGTGAAGTGGACGATATTAAGGTAGTAACAGATGGAC
>JAUSHF010000039.1 GCA_030648705.1 bacterium | reverse complement strand
CCGATATATACGCCGGCCAATCCTCCGACACTATTAGACGAGGATGTAGGCACACCCTTAGTCAAATTTTCATAGACAAAGCTAAAATCTCCCCCCTTTCTAATCTCCAAACTGAAAATTATAGCAAAAATACTACAAAGAATAATTAGAAACACTATTCCAATCTTTATGACTTTATCTCTCACAAAACATATTATACTCCCCCATCAATGAAGGAATCATAAAGAAATTTTAAAGAAATCATGAATTTTTCATTATAATTTTAAAATTTGCCTTTTTTGGCGTTATATTCTATACTGTAGGAACTTAATTATAAATATATATGGCACATAGAAAAGCAGAAGGTTCCACAAGAAATGGTCGAGATTCTAATCCAAAGTATCTTGGTATCAAAGTAAATCACGGCGATGAAGTAAAGGTAGGACAAATCATTGTTCGCCAGCGCGGTACTCGTGTGTTACCTGGTAAGAACGTAGGGATGGGTAAAGACCATACTCTATTTGCCCTTAAAGTTGGTAAGGCTTCATTTGGTACAAAGAGAAAGATCAACTTCGACCAGACATACTCAAAGAAAAATATCGTTCACGTCGCTTAAATTTTAGATAAAAAAAACAAAAAATAATAAAGAGGTCTCTTCACTAAAGCGCTTCGCTAACCCGTTCAGAGACCTCTTTATTATTTTTTGTTTTTTTATTTTGCTTTTATGTTTAATGTAAACGTCGCACTCTTCTCTCCCGCCTTCACTTCAATCTTGTACTCACCCACCGCCTTGATTGGCTTTTCGAGAACGATGTTCTCTGGGTTTATCTGAATGCGAGTTTGTTCCTGAAGAGGTCCGATTATCTCTGCTGTATGAACTGCTGCGAATAGATGACCTTTTTCATTAGCTGTCTCTGTCATTGTGACCACAACACCTTCAATACTAGCTAAATTCTTAGCAAGTAAATCACCATGAATCTTCTTCTCTGCCTCCACACGCTTCTTATCAAATTCTAAACTCTTTAAAGCGCCAACTGTAGCAGGAGTAGCTAATCTCTTTGGTATTAAAAGGTTTAATGCATAGCCGTCACTAACATCCTTAATGTCATACTTTTTTCCTACACCCTTAATGTCTTTCAATAAGATTATTTTCATACTATATTTGTGTTTATTTTTAAACTATATTAACTTGTATTAACTATATTAGTTTGCCCATTCTATATCATTTTCCTTAATAATTCAAGAGCTTTGTCCATTTGAGGGTCTTTCTTTGCACTTATGTCTTCTGGGGTAACCTTCACCTCAATATCCGGCATAATTCCCTCTTTAGAAATATTTCTACCCTTTGGAGTAAGCCATCTAGCTATAGTTACTTTAAGTGATGTCTCGGGAGTTATTTTTACTAATTCCTGCACCGAACCTTTACCGAATGACTTTGTTCCTAAGAGCAAAGATACTCCATGATCTCTAAGAGCACCCGCTAGAATCTCTGATGCCGAAGCAGATCCGCCGTTTATCAGTATCATCATTTTTAATTTAGAAGTGTCGAAAATATTGTATCCAGCACTCTTGTATTCTTTGTTAGGAGCCTTACCTCCAAAATCCTCTGACACTATTACTTTATCAGCAGGTAAAAAGAAACTAGCCATATCTGTAGATGCTTCTAAATATCCTCCTGGGTTACCACGTAAATCTAGGATTAATTTATTTGTACCAGAATCGATGAATTCACGAAGAGCTTTTCTGAAAAGATTTGGTGACTGAGCATTAAAGCTGTATAGCTGTATTAAAAATACATCACGAGACGCATCCCTCTGACCATTTGCATTTGTCTCTGTACCCTTTTTCAATTCCGTCTTTATAGTAGGAATATTTATAACATCACGAATAATCTTCTTCTCTATCGGAGTCACGACACCTTCTCTAAAAATAGTTAGTGTAACTTCTGTCCCCTTCGGTCCTCTAATCAAACTTACGGCTTGATCTACTCCCAAACCTTCTGTTTTTTTATCATTCACTTTAATAATTCTATCTCCACTTAGAACACCCGCTCTATCCGCAGGACTATCTTTAATAGGAGCTACTACAGTGATGACTCCGTCTTTCATTCCCACTTCCATTCCGACACCTTCGAGATTTCCTCTAATATCATCTTCAAACTGTTTAGATTCTGTAGGTGGAAAGAATTCTGTATAGTCATCATTATATGATTTTGCTAAACCTTTAATAGCACCCCAAACTCTATCCTGAACTGTAGTAGAAGCAGAGGAAACGTGTTTAGTCTGTAATTCATCCCAAGCTTTCCAGAAAGGTGTCATATCTGCACCATGAGTTATGGACGCAGGGTCACTATCTTTCGCGTTTGCACTGATAGCAGAATTCAGAAACCAGCCGGTCGCAAATGAAATTCCGACAAATAAAATCACTAAAATAGAAACTTTATATTTCCTTAAAATATTCATATACACATAATTATCGCAAAAAAAGTGGCAAAAGTATAGTAAGCGAGATATAATCATATGTAACATGGTAAAAAAGCATTCATATCGTTCTCTCACTTGGATAGATGTAGAATCGCCAAACGCAGAAGAAGTATCGTCCTTAGTAAAAGAGTATAGACTTCATCCAATACTCGGCGAAGAACTCATTGAAAAAAGTATTAAACCGAGATTTGAAATTTACAATAACTGTATTTATATAGTTCTTCATTTTCCTATTCGCACTCAGATTAAAGATAAACATTTTATAATCGAAAAAGAAGTAGACTTCATAATCGGCAAAGATTATATCATCACCACGAAATACGATGCGATAGAACCTCTTCATAATTTTTCTAAAATCTTCGAAGTAAATTCCATCATAGATAAAAGCGACTTTGGTGATAATGCCGGCGTTCTTTTTTACTATATGTTAAAAAGAATGTACAAGAATCTTTCGAACGATTTAGAGAAAATTAAAGAAGAATTGACGAGAATAGAAAATAAAATATTTGTCGGAAAAGAAAAAGAAATGGTGGTTAAGATTTCCCATTCAGCTCGAGAAATTATAGATTTCCATCAAATAGTTAGACCTCATAAAGAAATTATTAAAAATGTTTCTGATGCAAATTTAGTACCATTATTCGGTCCGAATTTTAAATACTATATAGAAGATATACATTCCCTTCTTCACAAAATACAGGAAATGACTACTGATAATAAGGAGCTTCTAACAGATCTTAGAGAGACGAACGATTCCCTTCTTTCTACAAAGCAAAATGAGACTATGAAAATGCTAACACTGATGGCGTTTATCACTTTCCCTCTTTCTTTAATAGTGGCGATATTTTCACTAAACACCACTCATGTTCCTATAGTTGGCCAGCCGTACGACTTCGAAATGATTCTGGGAATTCTCATCGCTATCGCACTTACCATAGTTCTCTTATCAAAGAGAAAAGATTGGATGTAATTTAAAAAAATGATTAACTTCTACGACAGCTTTCGCAAAGAAAAAATAAATTTTATTCCAAAAATAAATGGAGAAGTTTCCATGTACCAGTGCGGGCCGACAGTATATGACAATGCACATATCGGAAATCTTCGTACTTATGTAATGAGCGATATTATTCGTCGCGTTTTTGAATATGAAAAATTCTATGTTCGCCAAGCGATGAATATTACAGATATAGATGATAAGACTATTAGAAGAAGTCATGAGCAGAATATTAAACTTTCTGAATTAACTCTTAAATACGAGGAAATATTTTTCGAAGATTTAAAGAGACTAAATATTTTAAAGCCGACTATAGTTATGAGAGCTACGAAATATGTTCCTCAAATGATTTCTATAATCTCCACTCTAATAGATAAAAAGTTTGCGTATGTCGGATCCGATGGAGTGTACTTTAGTATTGATAAGAAAAATAATTATGGAAGTTTAGCGGGTATAAAAAAAGGTGCTGAGCAAAAAGAAAGGATTTCAAATGATGAATACGATAAAGAAAATCCCGGCGACTTTGCTCTTTGGAAATTCTGGAGTGAAAATGACGGAGAGAATTCATGGGAAGCGCCATTCGGTAAGGGTCGTCCTGGCTGGCATATTGAATGTTCAGCAATGTCTCATGAAGCACTAGGTCAGCCATTCGATATTCATACAGGAGGAATAGATTTAATTTTCCCTCATCACACGAATGAAATAGCACAGTCAGAAGCATGCTATGACAAACCATTATCAGAATATTGGATACACGGCGGATTCATGAATGTGAACGGGGAAAAAATGGCAAAATCGAAGCAAAATTTCTTTAAACTTTCTGATATAGAATCGGCAGGATTCTCCCCTCTCGTATATCGATATTTCTTATTTAGTGCACATTACAGAAGTCAGATGAACTTCACTTTCGAAGGAATGGTCAGTGCAAAAAATGCTTTGGAAAAAATATACAAAACCCTCGCAGAAATTTCAAAAAACATAGACACGGAAAATAATTCTTCAGCAATAAATTCTGATTATAAAAATAAATTTGAAGAAGCTATTATTGATGACTTTAATATGCCAAAGGCTCTTGCTATATTCCATGATTTACTAAATGATAAAAATATTACTGCAGAAGAAAAGTACTTTACTGCTTTAAACTTTGATAAAGTTTTTGCTTTAGATTTTAAAAACAAATCTTTTGAAGTTAATAAAGCTGAACAAAATTTAGAAATTCCGGAAAATGTGAAGAAGTTGGCCGAAGAGAGATTATCGGCCCGCCAGAATAAAGACTGGAAAAAAGCCGACGAATTAAGACTAGAAATAAACAAATCGGGCTTCGATATTATTGACAAGGGCGAGGGATATATTTGTACTATCATTTAAATCTCAAAAAGTTGCATTTTAAAAGAGAATTTTTGTCATACACACTATTTTATCCACACCTTAATCACAATTCATTTGCTTTTTTAATTTTACATATTAATTCTTGTGATAAAATGTTTGTATGTTATCACCATTATCGAGAACAATAACTTTAGATGGAATCAGAATTCCACCTCAAAGCTTAGATGCTGAAAAAGCTCTATTGGGATCTGTCATGCTCAGACAGGATATACTTTTCGAAATTGTGGATACTGTCAAAGCAGATTCTTTCTATGCTGATGCAAATCGAACAATCTGGAATGCCATGCTCGATTTATGGGGTAAGCAGGCACCAATAGATTTACTTTCCCTTTCTACTATTCTCAAAGAAAAAGGATCCTTCGATCAAATCGGAGGAATGAATTATTTAGCAGAACTTGTAAATGTAGTGCCTTCTGCTTCCAATGCTAAACATTATTCTGATATTGTTCATAAGAAGCATATTCTAAGAAATCTTATCGCTGTCGCAGATCATATCAGTGAATTAGGCTGGAATGAATCTGGCGAATTAGAAGAAATTCTCGACAAAGCAGAGAAGAAGATTTTCGAAGTTACTAACTACAGTGGTAATAGTAAATTCATAGCACTTAAAGACACTCTCGATGAAGCTTGGGAAAGATTAGATAGACTTCATAAGACTAAAGGTGAGCTTCGCGGGGTGCCTACAGGATTTAAAGAGCTAGATCATAAACTCGCTGGATTCCAAAAGTCAGATCTTATTATTCTCGCCGCTCGACCTTCCATGGGTAAGACTTCCCTGGCGCTAGACATAGCACGTAAGGCTGCGACGAATCATCAGGTTCCAGTGGGAATATTCTCTCTAGAAATGAGCTCCCAGCAGTTAGTGGACAGAATGCTTTCCGCAGAATCACAAGTGGATGCTTGGAAACTTCGTACCGGTCAAAATTTAAGTATTGAAAATGATTTTGGTGCCATTCAGAGCGCTATGGGAAGACTTGCCGAAGCTCCTATTTATATAGACGATCAGCCCGGTAATAATATTTTAAAAATGCGTTCAGTAGCTCGCAGATTAAAGAGTGAGAAAGGTCTCGGCCTCGTCATAGTAGACTACCTCCAGCTCATGGTTCCTACTCAGAGCAGACATACTGATAACTTAGTTCAGCAAGTTACCGAGATATCTCGCTCTCTAAAAAATCTCGCTCGTGAATTAGAAGTTCCTGTCATTGCCCTATCACAGCTATCTCGTGCCGTAGAACAGCGTGGAGGTGAACCTAGACTTTCTGACCTTCGAGATTCAGGATCTATTGAGCAAGATGCCGACGTGGTTATGTTTATTCACCGCGAAGATAAATATAACAAAGAATCTACTAGACCAAATATCGCAAAGATAATGATCGAAAAACATAGAAATGGCCCTACAGGAGTAGTGGAGTTATTCTTCAATGAAAAACATACATCTTTTATGAGTATTGAGAAGAGTGACTTTGGAGAATTTGATGCTAATGCAGGAATGTAATTAGGATAAAAAAATTTGCAAAATATAAATATATAAATCGTAAAAACCGAATGATAAAAAGTAAAAACAATGAATGAAATAGACCGCTTAACAGAATATTTTAGAGAATTCCCCGGAATAGGTCCGCGCCAAGCGAAGAGATTCGTTTACTTTTTACTTAGAAAAGATAGTGGATATATTAAAGGTATGACTGATTCGATTTCTAATTTGAAAAAATATATTAAAAACTGTCCTTCATGCTTTCGTTTCTTTTTAGAAAAAAACTTTACGGATCCGAATCATAGCCTTTGTAGTATTTGTTCTGATAAAAATAGGGATGCAGAATTACTGATGGTGACAGCAAAAGATTCTGATATGGATGTGATAGAAAAAAGTCATTCTTACAATGGTTTGTACTTTATACTCGGTGCAAATATTCAAATATTAGAGAAGAATCCTGAACATAAAGTTCGCCTATCAGAACTGGTAAATAAGATAGAAAATTCAAAGCTAAAAGAAGTCATAATCTCTATGTCCGCAAATACCGAAGGTGAGCATACTATAGATATAATAAGGGGGAAAATAGCCCCTATTTCGCTTAAAAATGGCTTTAAAATCACCGTATTAGGCCGAGGGCTATCTACGGGAGCAGAACTCGAATATTCCGATTCTGAGACTATTAAAGAAGCGCTCAAACATAGGGGTTGACATTTCTATATAATATGCTATCATACAGGAGGATAGAAACTTAACAACTTATCTGCCTTTTAAAAGGTTTGGTATGTGGGGGCAACGTCGCTCTCATGATTAAATCTAGTTACGGCATTACGGATACAGGAAAATACCATGAGCACTCAAGCCATTAGTAACACCGAAGCGGCCGAAATCACCACACCCGCCGCTACACCTGTCGCTGGAATCATTTCCGACAGCACCACCTCCGACCATGAAGTCGAAGTGGCGACCGAAAGCAAAAACGATGGGAAAGAGGGGAAAAATGATTTCAAGCCTCTCGAGCCGGACGCCTTCGCATGGATCACCCAGCGCGAGGAATTCGGAGGGGTAAGTCCGAGCATGTGGATTCCGATCTACAACACCCCACTCGGCAACGACCGATACCTCTTCGGATGCGAGGAAATCGCATTCGTTCTCGGTCGATCGCTCACCCTCGAGGAGGTCAAACTCCTCGTGTCCAAGGACGGCGAAGAATGCACCTGTGGGAACCCAACGTGTGCGAAGAAGTTCGTGCCAGTCAAATGGTACCGAATCACCCACGACCTGCTCTGCAAACTCGCTGAGTCGAAAGACTTGGCGAAGACGCTCGAGGAGAACAAGGGCTTCGAACAGGGTTGTCACTACATCTTCAAAGAGAAGGAGATGAACTTCTGCGGATCGCCCTATCACCTTGTGAAAGGTGTGGGGATGCAGATCAGTTACAACTGCAACGCCAAAGCTCGCGAGAAGAATATTCGTCAGGGCCAAGGCGAAGGTCAACCAGTTAAGAAACTGTGGGGAATGACTCGAGAGAAGCTCGAGGAAATCCAAGACCGCTTCCGAGTTCTTGAAGAGAAGAAGCGCACTGAAGATTCCTTCTTCGACACACTCGGCAAGGAGTTCGAGAACCCTCGTGGCAACAAGAATCACGGCCATGACAACCGCGACCGCAGTAAGGGTCGCTGGCGCAGTTAGCCACACAAAAAGCAGATAAATTTCGAAAAGGCCGAGAGCAATCTCGGTCTTTCTTTTTATATATTTATATTTTCGTCCTACATTCCGATCCGATATTCAAATCCGATATTCCAAACTTTTCTGAGATTTACTTAAGCGCGTCGATTTTTACTTTGATGAAAGGCTGTCTGTGACCGTTTTTCTTCTGATAGCGACTCTTAGCTTTGTATTTCATTACTATGACTTTAGCTGCGCGTCCAATCTCTGTAATAGTAGCAT
>JAUSHF010000032.1 GCA_030648705.1 bacterium | reverse complement strand
ATACGTGCTAACGGAGAATCTATTTTACTAATAACAGGAATAATTACGAGACCCGCATCACGCGCCATGCCGAGAGTGGTGAGTGTTTGTGCCTGTACACCTTGGGTAGCATCTACTAAGAGCAAAGAGCCTTCGACAGCTCGAAGAGCGCGGGACACTTCATAGGAAAAGTCTATATGGCCCGGCGTATCTATTAAATTTAGGACGTATTTTTCTTTAGGACCGCCGTCTATAGAAGTCTCATAGTCCATTCGCACCGGCTGCATTTTAATAGTAATACCCCTTTCGCGCTCTAATTCCATGGAATCCAGCACCTGTTCCTGCATCTTACGTGCCTCTATAGTATGAGTTATCTCTAAAAAGCGGTCTGCCAATGTGGATTTACCGTGATCTATATGGGCTATAATACTAAAATTTCGTATTCGATTTCTATCTAAATTCATATCGTTTGTCATTCTATACTACCAGAAATCGCTGAAAATGAAATAGAGAGGTAGCATAAACATATTAGTAAATTGGGATACGCGTCCGACTCTGCTGAGTCGGCGCTCACTCTCAGCGCCTACGCGCTTCCGAGAGCTCCCAATTTGCGTATGTATTTTACTCTGTCCTTAGCGTATTTATTTTATCTAGTGAAATTAATACTTGATACAATATTTTCGATTTCCTTACTAATATTTTCATTAACTTTAGAGTACTTAACATTCATTTCTACTTCAGTATTTTTATTAACTAAATAATATATAATCTTAGATTCCCATTCATTTTTTATCACAGCAACATCGTAATTATTTAGAATAATTCTCTCACTTATAATTCTATCTTTTGCTTCATTATAAGTAGGGATAATGGTTTCAAGGGTCTGAGGAGCACTATGTTTCTTAATACTAATAGTTATTTGAAATTCATTCTCCAAAAGCTCTTTTCTTAACCTATCATATGAACCATCGTCTTTGTAATTATAAATATAAAGTTTCTCACCATTCTCGTCACCACAATCAACTCTTCCTTTACAATAATATTCACTATTTAAATCTATGTTTAAGTCTTTAGGATATGATATTTCAAAACCAAGTTTAGAATTAGAATATTTAGTAAAATCTAAATTTTTTTTAATAAGATCTGCTCTCTTATCTACTTTTGCTATATCAACTTGTGAATCTGTATTTTTACCAAAAAACCAACGAATGATTCTTTGGAAAAAGCTTACCTTCTCAACTTTTGGCTGATTATTATCATCTATCTTAGCTTGAACAATATTATTATTAAAAACAGATAGTAATGATAATAAAATAACAGCAAGTAATATTATTTTATTCATATAATGTATATTATACTTTAAAAATAAAAAACAATCGAATCAAAATTTAGGCATTCTGATTCAACTGCTTATGATTAACCAAATGTTTTTGTTTAGTTGTTCCTCGCTTGATAAATGTCCGATGCAATACCTACTAGTTTCCCTAAAGCTTTAATAGTATATTTAGGATTGCCTTTGGGGTTATTAATCCATTCAAGTAATTTCTCATCTGTTAATTCTCCGAATGTGGCGTCTAATACCTCTTGCATTACTTTTTTTGGTATTTTTCGACTCAACTCTTTTGAATCAATAACACCAAATACCATCTTCGAGAACTCTTTGAGTAATGTTTTAGCCAGTTCCTCTTGCAATCTTGTTTTATCAATCATAATTGTACCTCCGATTTCAGAGTATAGTCCGATTCTAATAGAATAGCAAGGTTAGGTCTCAGTGATGACTTATATTTAAAATAAACTAGCATGACTACCTATGTTAACAAGTACCAGTACTAGATTATCGTTTTCAATACGATATATAAGCAGAAGATCTGACCTGATATGGCATTCTCGATTACCCGAAAGGTCACCTGACAAAGCATGATCTTTGTATTTTATATTTAATTTTTCACCAGCCTGAATCTTTTTAATAACAGTCTCTAATTCTAATCTTGGAAAAATACCTGATTTTGAAATCCTCTTCAAAGATCTTTTATAAAGAGCTGTGTAGCGTATTAACCGCATACTTTATTTAGAATTTAAAATATCATTGTGTAAATCATTGATAGATGTGTATGACTTTCCATTTTTTAGAGCGTGTCGTGTCTCCTTAATCATATTTTGTTCCTGCTCTACAGTAAAGCCATTAGCCGTTCTAACCTGAAATGGTAAAGAACCACTCATAATAACTTGGTGCAAGAAAAGTTTGATACCAGAAGACATATCTAGACCCATATTTTTAAAAGTCTTGTCGGCATTTTTTTTGATTTTATTATCTACTCTTACTTGTATTGTGGAGCTCATAGATTTTAATTATTTTAATAACACATTAAGTGTATTACAGTGTAGCTACATTGTCAACATTTTGGAGCAAAGAAAAGGTGTAGTTCATCACTGATACATTAAGTAAGGTACCTACTTTTCTTTTTGTTAGTTTCTAATTAAATTAAAACTTGCTTTGTTGGAGAAAGCGAACACTAAGTATCTTTCTACTTCATCTAAATATCTTTTAAATGTGTCTGTGTCAGCTTGTGTAAGTTGCGTATTCTGATGTGCAAGAAGTCCAACTTGAACAGTGAAATTCTTTTGTGTATTAGGATATTTAGGATTTCTAGCACCATAAACATTAATTAAATCTGACAAGGTAATTCGATCCACACTTCCCGCAACACTATAGACAGTACCGTTCCATTCCCCAGGACAGTTGGGTGTACTATTTCTAACAATTTGAATTGGTGTAACACTTGTATCAGGTAACAATCCCATGATGTAAAGAGAAAGGTTACTAAACTTTCCTAAATAAGGATTATTATCAGATGCTGGAGATGTAAATGTAGTATCGCTTGTTTTTTGAAAATTAAAGAATCCATTTGTCATTAAATCTGCAAAAACTCCATTATTAAATACCGTGCATGAATCATAATGATTACCTGAAGTAGAGATTGAAAGTGAGGGATTAGTAAAACGTGCCAGCCAATGGTGTGCCATCTCATGAGCAAAAGATCTTATGTTGGCGTTATATGCTCCCAAATCACCTGGATAGTTTTGAAAGGATAAAACCTTGATATTGGGCATCGTTACAAAACTTTTTAGATAACCTTTTGAACCATATTGATCAGACGAATCAGTTCTTTCAAACATTCCCATTCCCGAATCTTTATTATTTACAAGAATTGAATAAGTTGAGGCAACTGCAGATGATGCATCCCAATCTTTGAATACCACTAGAAAGTCTGCCTCAAATTGTGCATTTTTAGAGTAATATTTAACTATTTCTCTGTCAATCGATCTATTTTCAGAATCTATAAAATTACCATCTATGCCTTCGGTAATTAAAAACACTCTATTATCAAAACAAACTCCGTTAGATAAACATGAATTTCTACGGATTTGGGGTTTAATAGTAACTTGTGATGATACACCGACAGCATAATTAGGCTTTTGTGCAGTGTAAATATAGAAGTTTGGTACTATGGTGAATGGCTGAATGCTTGGATTTTTAACTATTACAGTAGAAGTTGCAGGTAAACCATTAAATCTATACCAATTATTGCAGTACTTGTAATTATTTATAGAGTCTTTGACAGTGATACCTGGCGGACAGTATATAAACATCCTAGCTGATGTAGCATTTAATGGGTACGTATATCTAAAATAGATAGTGTCACCAGAATTAGCTATTTTAACACTCGGAATAATAGCCAGTACGGGAGTACTAGATGCTTTATTTATAGCACTGTATGTATAATTTGTAAGTGCGGCTGTCTGATTATAATTAATATCTCTTCCATTTATAAATATACTTTGAGAAATAACTGTAAACAAAACAATCATCGATGCAAGAGCTAGTATAGAGACTAATATTTTTTTACTTTCTTTCATATTTATTTAATATAATTTTTTATAAAATAATTTAATAATGTTGCTTTTTATAACTATCTAATTTCGTTTTCGGCAATTGTGACCTTTGCTTTAAAAATTTTCTTATGAAATGTACTCCAAACTTCTCGGATTTCTTCGTTACCAACGGCAATTAAGAATATTATTCCGACGGCGATTCCAATCATACCAGAACAGAATCCTTGTAAGAAGACTCCGATTACTGTATCTAATGCAAATACCGAATCAAAAACATTAAGCATTGAATATGAAATCACACCAATGAATAATGCTGAAACCATTGATTGGATGAATGTTCTCACTACCCCTTTAGTAAATCCAC
>JAUSHF010000025.1 GCA_030648705.1 bacterium | reverse complement strand
TTAGAACCAGGGTTCTCGCCGACTATTACGAAAGATGTATTTATAGACACTGAACTGGACACATCACCACCTAAATCTCTGATTTTTTGTTTAGCTTCATCACGCGACATTCCGCTTAAGGTTCCGGTCAAGACAAATGTTTTTCCGGTAAATTTATCGGAATCCCCTTTTTTTCCTTTTGAAATACCTCCTTCGAAATTTTCTCCAGATACCGCTCCTGTTTTTTCTATATCAACCTGCTTCGAAAGTCTGTCTATCAAATCAGAATTTTCTTTTTTCTTAAACCATTCGACTACAGCACCGGCAACTACTGGACCCACACCGTTTATTTTCTCTAAATCGTCGAAGGAAGCATCTCGGACAGCCTTTATACTTCCAAAATGTTTAGCTAAATCATAGGCAGTTTCCTCACCAACTTGAGGTATTGAGAGCGAAGCGATGAACATAGAAAGGTTTATTTTTCGAGCTTTTCCCAAGGATACTAACAAGTTATCCACCATCTTTTCCCCAAAACGAGGCAAAACTAGCAGATCCCCCTTCTTTAGAGTGAACAAATCATCGAAGTTAGATATTAAACCAGCTTCCATTAAAGCATCTATAATCTTCGGACCACAGCCATCAATATTAAAACATTTCTTTGAAACGAAATAGTAAAAACGGCGTTTAAGTAAATCCTTAGAATCCATCACCACACATTTCCAAGCCACTTGTCCCGGAATTCTCTCAATACTTCCATCCCCTCCGCAACCCTCGACTTTCTTTGGAAATTTAAAAACCTTCTCATTACCACTTCGCATCTCCTTCACCACCGACACAATATCAGGAATTACGTCCCCCGCTTTTTGCAAAATCACAGTGTCGCCTATTCGAACATCTAATCTTTTTATTTCATCTTCATTATGAAGAGTAGCCCTAGAAACTGTAGAGCCAGCTACGATGACAGGTTTAAGATGCGCGACGGGTGTGACTACGCCGGTTCTACCGACTTGAAATACTATGTCCTCCACTAGCGTGGTGGCCTGCTCTGCTTTGAATTTAAAAGCTATTCCCCATCTAGGAGCCTTGCCTGTATATCCTAGACGCTCCTGCACATCACGATTATCTACCTTTACCACCACTCCATCGAAATAATAATTCATTTTGTCCTTCTTTTTCTCCCATTCTTTCCAGTAATTTATTACCCCTTCTATATTTTCACAAAATTTAAAATAATCATTAACTTTAAAGCCTAGTTCCTTTAACATCTCTAATTCTAAAGTCTGTCTGTCTGGAATTTTCTCTGAACACTCCGAAATATCATAAATATATGTTTCAAGTTTTCTCCCTGCTACAATCTTCGAATCAAGCTGGCGAATAGTTCCCGCCGCTAAATTTCTAGGATTAGCATATTCAGGCTCGCCTTTTTTCTTTTGCTCTTTATTTAATTCTTCGAGACGCTTCTTAGACATCCAAACTTCACCTTCTACTATGATATCTATGGGTCTAGAAATTTTCAAAGGAACAGACTCGATAGCCTTCACATTATCAGTCACATCCTCACCTACGACACCATCACCTCGCGTAGCCGCTGTTTTTAAAATACCCTTCTCATATTCTAGGACTATTTTTAAGCCATCTATCTTATGCTCGCAAGCATAATTTACAGATCCGCCATTATTAAATTTTCTAACACGAGTATCGAAATCTCGCATTTCTTCAGGAGTAAAAGCGTCATTAAATGACCATTGCTGTACTTTATGTTTAACCTTTTTAAATTCATCTAGGGGCTTACCAGCCACTCTCTGAGATGGAGAATCTGGGGTTATGAGCGCGGGATATTGTGATTCTAACGTATATAGCTCATGTTTAAGAGAATCTAGAGCCTGTTCAGAAATATCCTGCTTGTCTAATACATGATAAAGATAACGATGATGTTCTATCGTTTCTTTTAATTTACTAACTCTATCACGTATTTCTTGCGGAATACGCGAAATACTTTTGACAGCATCATTATTTGCCATATTTGCCATAAATCTTTAATAATTCATTTCTAACGTACGCTCTACCCTCCTAGTATCTGCAGGGTCACAAGTGCTGTACCCTTTAGATGTTATCGTAGTTGCGGGCCAAACGCTAGTATCATTCCAAGTTTTATATACTCTTATAGAAAAACAAGGTAGTTTTTTTAATGTATCAGGGTTTTTGTTTGGATTATCTGGATTGGTGATATTGTCTGCAACATATATACCTAAAACATATACATCCTCCTGAGCAGGATCATCATTTGACATCTTTAATTCCCACGGACTATTATTTCCCTGCTTTAAACTACCTGTATTATTATTTCGTGGATTATTTATGTTATTAATAGGCCTAGCGGCTGAATTATTACATAACATATCCGTATACTGAATATTATTTGTAGATGTAGCAAACATTCCTGTATTATCAAGAGCTTTAAAACATTCCAATCCTGAATCCGCAGCATAAATAGCTCTTTGAGATTCCGTCAAACCCTCAGACAACATAAGCTCTTTTTTACCTATCATAAGTATGGAGACGCCAACAATCATTACCACACCAGCTAACAAAACAGCATAAAGTAAAGTATACCCTTTTGTTCTGTCTGAAATTATTTTATTTTTTATATTCATATTATTCATTTTCTAAAAAATTAAGGTATAAAAATATTAGAATAAATCGTCACATAATTCGAAGTCGTAGACTTACCAGAAAGAAACGAAACCGTAACTTCTACCGACATTTCCTTCAGAGATATTTCTTTCGTCCTTATTTCTCTCGTAAAAGGAGAAACTGTGCCACCAGCACTAGCATAAAAATATCCATCATTAATATCAAAATCTAAATTACAAGATCTTATATTACAATTAATTAAGTATACATCACCTATAGATCTGGTTGTATCAACATCGCATGTATCTATTCCATTATTACTCGTACCACAAACAGGAAGTCCGCCCGTCTTTATTGCTAATGCCTTCATATATTCTATGGCATCTTGTGCCAAATATGATGCGGTAAACTGATCTTTTGCTACCATGCTCGACTTCAAACTCTTATATGCTACAGATATAGGTCCCACTACAGCCATCATTAAAATACCGATAGCGACTAAAGTTTCGATTAAAGTAAATCCTCTTATTTTTTTATTATAAAAAGTTTTCATATATTATAGTCTTTGAGTTACAGTAGTCTGTGCATTAAAAAATGTCTTTAATTTATCTTTATCACCGGCTTCGCCATCTATAAAAATCTTTACCGTCTGAAGATTTGAGCCCGCATCTTCCACTCTAAAATTAAAATTATTCACTTTAGAATTAGGTGACATAATACTAGAAAAATCAGCCGTTCCGAAAGGTAGGTCACTTTCTATCTTTTCAGCTTTCTTAATATCCTTCTCTGTCACTCTATCATCATAGAAATATGCATAGTATATGACATTACCCCCTGAATCAATTTTACGAGAATTGAAAACTAGAAAATTTCCACTCGGACAACTATCAATCATATCGGTAGTAACATAAGTAGATACTGCATTGGATAACTCATCCTCATAAGTGCAGAAGAAATTCTTTCCCGTTCGAATCTCTCTCGACATACTCTCTAAAGCATAGTTCATGTTATTTATAGCGTTCTTTGCAGATTGAGCTTTTTTATTTGATCCCAAGACACTGATAAATGCTCCGCCAGCCACTACAGCGGCGATAGCAAATACCGCTAGAGAAACTATCATTTCAACAAGAGAAAAACCATTTTCTTTACCTGTCTGTAAATTCTTTAATTTTCTGGAATTTCTATATGAATATAAGTAAAACATTTTTATTTTTGCAAAATTATTCTTTTACGCTGATTTGACCATATTTTTGAACTATTACTCTTCTTTCATCATTACCATCAGCAGACTTCAGTACTATTTCTACGTATGAATTATTTGTAACTGCACCACCTTGATTTATATAAGCTTTTGCATCAGGACGACGAAAAGCGACATCCAAAACTCCAGTGCTCAAACCTCCGGGACATCCAGTATTATCGAAACAATAACCAACTATATAATTCCCTCTCTTAATATCAAACCCTTTAATAATATCATCGTGTTCACTACCGACTATAGCACCAGAATAAACATTTAAAGGAGTTAATGCGCTATCTGAAAAATACCTGAAGGTCTTTTTTAAAAGATCGGTACTTGTATCAAAATGCACACCGTAACCATTATTATAATCCCCCCCAGACTGTCTCACATTTAAAGCCGCCGATTGTGCTTCTCTTAAAGTCAAAGCTACTTCGTAGGCTAAATTATTAAGAATTACGGCATTGTTAAACTGTCCACTATTCACTAGCACGAGACCTGTAATAATGACGAAAATACTAATAGTTACTAGAAGTTCTATAAGAGTAAATCCT
>JAUSHF010000020.1 GCA_030648705.1 bacterium | reverse complement strand
GCACGATGATAAGGATATGGCGATGATTGATTTTAAAAATAAAAATAAAAATATTCTTTGTGCCACATAAGTAATAGAAGTCGGAGTAAATGTTCCAAATGCCACAGTTATAATAATAGAAGGAAGTGAAAGGTTTGGTTTAGCACAGCTTCATCAGCTTCGTGGACGCGTGATTAGAAGTAATGATCAGGCGTATTGTTTTGTCTTCACGGAATCGTGGAGTAAAAAAACAGCCGATAGATTAAAAGCATTTACGAATGCTAAAAATGGTTTCGAATTAGCCGAATACGATTTACAGTTCCGTGGCGCGGGCGATCTTTATGGTGTACGCCAGTGGGGCATATCCGACATCGCTATGGACGCCTTGAAAAATGTGAAAATGATAGAGGCTGCCCGCGCCGAATCCCAAAAACTATTAACCGAAGACGCAAACCTCTCCGCATACCCTACCCTCAAAGCTCACATAAAGAACCTCAAAAAAGATCTACATTTTGAATAAAATATTTATAATATTATCTTTTTTCATATTTAAAATAAAAAATTAATTTTAATAAAATAAAAAACGGCTATTTGTGGTGCGCGTGCCAGGACTCGAACCTGGGACCCTCGAGGTATAAGCTCGATGCTACTACCAACTGAGCTACACGCGCATTTATGCAAACTCAAATCATAGATTATCACAAAAACAGCTAAAATCAACTCGACATGGAAGTGATAGAAGTACGAATCAGAGAAATAAAATATATATGTCCTATTTCGGGGCTCTCGGAGACGCGTAGGCGTCGAGAGTGAGCGCCGACTCAGCAGAGTCGGACGCGTACCCGAAATAGGACATATATATTTTATTTCTCTGATTCTTTACTTCTGATGCTCTATATCCAATTTCTTTTTTGGCAAAATCCCATGCGCAATAATTATTTTCTCATATTCCTCCTGCTCTATAGTCTCCACTTCCATCAGTCTCTTTGCCACAAAGTCTAGAGCCGTACGATGCTTTTTAACAATCTCCTCAGCCTTCGCTAATGCTTCTGTAATAATTTTTGAAACTTCAGCATCTATCTCAGCGCCGACTCTCTCTGAATATGATTTATCATCCACTCCTCTGCCGAACATCACTCTACCTCCAGCACTTTCTAAAGCCACTGGACCAATCTTATCCGACATACCATATTTCGTAACCATATCACGAGCTAAAGCAGTAGAGACTTGTAAATCATTTGAAGGGCCAGTGGTGACGTCTCCATAAATCATTTTCTCTACTACATATCCACCCATTCCTACTGCAATATCATCTAGGAATTCATTTTTAGACTGCATTTTTCTATCTTCTAAAGGAAGTTTAAGAGTATATCCAGCGGCACGACCGCGAGAGATAATGGAAATCTTATGGACAGGATCTGCAAAAGGAAGTACCGATGACACTATAGCGTGACCAGCTTCATGATACGCTGTTAACTCTTTCTCTTTCATTGAGAGCAGATGACTCTTTCTCTCTGGACCTAGCATCACCTTTTCTATAGAACGTATCAAATCAAATTGAGAAATTTTTGTTCTATTCTCACGAGCAGCAAGTATTGCTCCTTCATTCATTAAAGAATATAAATCGGCACCAGAGAATCCGGGTGTGCGCTCTGCTATCATTGTCAAATTAACATCTTCAGCAAAAGGCTTATTCTTTGAATGAACTTTTAAAATATCTTCGCGATCTCTTCTATCTGGAAGGTCTATAGTAACTCTTCTATCAAAACGTCCCGGTCTGAGTAAAGCAGGGTCGAGAACATCAGGTCTATTTGTCGCTGCCATCACTATCACTTTTTCAGTAGGTTCAAATCCATCCATTTCTACAAGTATCTGGTTTAAAGTCTGTTCTCTCTCATCATTACCCCCACCGGTTCCTGTGCCACGCACTCTTCCTACAGCATCTATTTCATCTACGAATATGATGGCTGGTGATGCTTTCTTTGCTAGTGCAAATAAATCGCGCACACGTGATGCACCCACTCCCACGAACATTTCTACGAATTCGGAACCAGATACAGAGAAGAATGCTACACCCGCCTCTCCAGCGGTAGCACGCGCGAGCAATGTCTTACCTGTTCCTGCTGCACCCATAAGCAGAATTCCTTTTGGAATTCGAGCACCTATTTCTAAGAATTTTTTAGGATTTTTTAAAAAGTCCACTATCTCTGCTAATTCCTCTTTTGCCTCCTTTGCACCTGCAACATCTTTAAAAGTAACTTTCTGTGCAGTGTCGTCTGGAGATATCATACGAGCGCGTGATTGACCGAATGAGAATGCCTGCATTCCCGCACCTTTTGCCTGACGAGAAATTATCCAGAAGAAGAATATTATGAATAGGAATGGAAAAATGAATGGTGCAGAATTCGCTAGCCAATACCAAAATCCTTTCTCATCTACGACGTCTATTTTTACCTTAGATAGATCAGCTGGAGTTACCCCGTAATTCACTAAAGTATCAGTGAGCGCCGTTCCCGCTTCCTTCTTAGTATTTTTTACCAATCCTAAGACAGTCGTAGAGGCAGTACTAGTAGCTGTAGATGAAGTGCTTGTAGAAATCACCGTGGACGAAGCAGTAGAGCTCGCTGTATTAAAATAAAATACTTCTAAATTCTCACCTTTAATATTGATTTTTTCTACCTTACCTATAGATATGTCTGTGGCTAATTCTGATAAAGAAATTTCTACTACATTTGCAGAGTTCTCAGACAAATAAGAATATATTCCACCGATAATTACAAAAATCAGAAACGCCATTAAGAAATTTCTAGATAGACCACTTAAGGCATTAGGAGTCTTATTTTTCAAATCTTTTTTCTTTTTACTCATATATAGCTATATTATGCTGAAAAAATAATAATTTGCAACAAAACAAAGAAAAAGAGGGCGCTACGACACCCTCTTTATAATCAAAGTCGACTACAATTACATCAGAACCTCATGAGGCGATAATCAATTCGCCATTCCCAAAATTTCGCGTATTTCCAGCAAAATGCCAAAAACGAGAATTTCCTTTTTGCAGATTTCCTAGAATGTACTTTCCCACACGACATACACTTCAAACCAGTGAAAGTATCGTAGGGATAAAGCCAGCCACCAATAAAGTTTCTTTTCGTGCCACCGTCTAGCGATATGCAGTGATGTTTTATTGAGAAACGACTACCACACGAAGTACAAACAGGTCTCGTAAAAAACTTCAAAATGCGTACAGTAATCCAGAGTATTACAAGAGAAATGAGTAATATGATAACAAAAGTTTTCATTCTCTTACCTCATTCCCCGTTGAGATTTTTTGCTTGGTTCTGGAATCGCTTGCGACAAAAACAAGACCAAGGATGAACACTACGCAGATTATCAAGTAAATGATGGCTACACCATATTTCACTACGGACCACATAATCATTGGTCCGAAATTCGCTATGACCAGTATTAGGATCGAGAGGACCTTCGAGATGAACATAGGTTTTTCCTTCAAGCTCTTTAGAGCATTTGTTGTTGTGGTTTATGTGATTAACATCCAAATAAAAGACTACCACATCTTTAAACACCAGTAAATAGCGAGCTGTTACTAATTAAATAATGGATAAAAATCTGATAAATGTTAAAATATGGAGGTGCAAATATTGGTAGAAAATAAGAAAGCGAGACTAAATTATGAGCTCGGTGATAAATACGAAGCTGGTGTTGAGCTACTTGGTTTAGAAGTTAAGAGCCTTAGGCAAAAGCTCGGTTCTTTAGAAGGTTCGTATATGATAATTCGTGGTGGTGAAGCCTTCTTAATTAACTCTTTTATACCTCCCTATCAAGAGAAGAACGCACCCAAAGAATATGATCCTAGAAGGAATCGAAAGCTTCTTCTTTCTAAAAAAGAGCTTTATACACTGGCTAATTTAGAGAATGGTAAGAACTTGACCATAGTACCTACTTTAGTGTATAATGTAGATACCAAAATAAAGGTGGAGATACGTATCGCTAAGGGTAAAAAACAATATGATAAGCGCGATAGTATAAAGAAGAGAGAGACAGATCGTGAGATAGATAGAACTTTGAAAAATAGATAAGGTTAGTGAGTTATAATATCACTTCCCTTTACAAATGGGGATGCTAGGCATCGACATTTGATTTACTTTAAATCATTCAATGTAGAGCTCCAACAACTCTTTAAAAGGTTGGAAACTTTAAGTGCAAAAGCACGTGCAGCCGTTTCTCCATATTTTGGGGAAAAGGATTTCGTTTACGCTTTAGCCTAAACGACGCGTCGCGACAGCTTTCTTTCACTGTCGTCTGACACGGTAATAGCGAAAGATTGATTTAAGAGATTTTTCTCTGCTCTTAAATTGAAACTTAGAGAATAGGTTCTGGCGCGTTTTGTGAATTTTATAACGCCAAGACCGAATGTGCGCAAGCACAAAAATCCACTATACATTGTAAACTTGTTTGAAGCATCATATGCACGGCGGTTCAATTCCGCCCATCTCC